>JAQTXD010000133.1 GCA_028688955.1 Desulfuromonadaceae bacterium | reverse complement strand
TGACCCCCACCTTCATGAGCCCCCGTGCAGCCATCAGGGCCCGCTCGTAGTAGGCGGAGTATGTCAGAGTGACGAACGCACTCTGCTTTCTGTATTTCAACGCAAGCCTGTCTTTGTATTTCGCCGCGTTCTTTCTCAGCATGTCAGGAACTGAACTATACTCCGTGCCCATAAGTACTCCTTCCGGATATTTGCATCTACCCACCTTCTATATCTTCTTGACGTTCATGTCAAGTATAATTTTATTCTATTTTCTCTATACTGCAGAGCAAAACAGAGCATATCCCATGCGGTAACACGTTTCTAAAATGAAGAGCACGATCACCATTCATTTTGTTGCCAACTTGGCGACGGCCGGAAACGTAGTGTATGGATGTGTTGTGTAAAGTCACGTTTTAGCATGATACCTTCTTGACTACATTGCAATTCGCATAAATACATCCGTAATAACAGGTAGATATATCTATTGATATACATATGCGTGCGTTATCTATTGTAGACAGTGACACATAATCGCATATCAAGCACAAAATAGTTCTATTTTATACTTGACATGCGTGTGAAGGTAAAATAGGTTGTGAAGAAATAACGTTTTATAATTCATATGCAAGGTTGATAAACAGATGAAGCCGCATACAAGAAGTCTTCGAAACCACGTATTATCCACTAGAGTAAGCAGTGACGAGCGGGGGGTGATCGAGAGTTGCGCACAACAGAGCGGCGCACGCGTGTCAGAGGTCATGAGGGATGCATTGAGGATGTACCTGCAACAAAGAACAGAACACACATACGGAAAGGAGTGTTAAAATGAAAAACAAACTGGTAGTAACGTGTATTACGGCAGCAGTCGTGGGAACAGCAACCATGTCGTTTGGAGCGGGGTTCAAGATTGCGGAACAGGGCGCTAAAGCCATGGCGATGGGCAATGCCTTCGCCGCACAGGCGGATGATCCATCGGCACTTGCCTATAACCCGGCAGGTATTGCGTTTCTGAAAGGCGACCAGGCACAGATCGGCACGACTACAATTCTGGTGCCGAAGACTAAGTTCACGGGTACGACACGGCTAAGTGGGGCTACCGTGGTATCTGAAGAAGCCAACAGTGACATATTTATCGCGCCAACCGTTTATGTCACCACTTCACTTGAAAGCATGCCGCTATCATTTGGTCTCGGCATTAACGCGTTTCACCCGCTGGCAAAGCGCTGGGATGAGAGCAGTGCATTCAGAGACAGCATCCAGTCGATATCGATCAAGCCGATCAATTTCCAGCCGACCGTAGCGTATCGTTTTGATGATCTGAAACTGGCGGTCGCCGGCGGTTTTGACATTACCTATGCCCAGGTGTCACTGCAAAAAATGGCGTATACTCAGTTGCCTGCGGCGTTAGGCGGAGCCTATGCCGAACTGGGCAGTATTGGGGCTGATGCGACAGGAACCGGTTACGGGTACAACTTAGGTGCACAATGGAAACCACTAAACAATCTTTCATTTGGAGCCGCGTACCGTAGTGAGATCAAGCTCGAACTCGAGGGTAACGCAAACTATCTTGCAACGACAGCAACTGGACAGAATCCTGCATTCGGACTTGGTCCAAAAACTATAAGGACAACCGGCGCAACCGACATAACCCTTCCGGATGCCCTTACCCTTGGCGTGGCCTGGAAACCGCTTGACAAGCTGACCCTCGAATTTGACGCCGAGCGTACCGGGTGGAGTTCCTATGACAAGCTTGAACTCAAATTTGGCACACCACTGGCCGCCTTTAACGGCAAACCGGATGCAAAAAACTGGGAGGATGTCTGGGCATACCGCTTTGGTGCACAGTATGCGGTAACTCCTAAATTCGATCTGCGCGCCGGCTATGCCTACGACAACAGCCCTACCCCCGACTCTACCCTAAGCCCCGAGCTTCCTGATGCCGATCGCCACAACTTCAGCATCGGATCTGGTCTGCATAACGAATATGGTGCCATTGACCTGGCCTATATGTGGGCCCATTGGGTTGACCGCACCGTAGCCAACGTGGCCAACGCAAAAGAGGCTGGAACATTCCAAAGCGATGCTCACCTGTTTGCCATATCGCTGACACATAAGTTTTGATTTTAAGGGATTTGTAAATGGAATTATTGTGGGGGCCTCGGCCCCCACTCTCATTTGCGGTAAAAACATTCTGAGAGCGTAATACAAAAAGCTAGAAGACTTATAGGAGGGACATGCATGCAGGAAGATATTTTCGCAACATTACGGCAAATCTATCAGAAGGGTGTTTTCAGTGTACCGACCACATTCTACTTCTCGATAGATGATACCAAGAAGACACTGACCCTGGATGGAGAAGGCTGTACCATCGAGGAGGGAAAAACGGTAGAAGAAGCGGATTGCATCTGCAAAACCAGCGCCGCCATGTTTAACAGGATCTGGAACGACGGCTACCGGCCGGGAATCATGGATTTTATGGGCGGGAAAATCAAATCAAACGCCCCGCAGCTCCTGCAGCAGTTTCTGGTTGCCTTTGGCAAGTAATTTACCCGTCTACTCATCAGACACCCTGCCGGGACGTCTGATGAGTAGACGGCTTGCCTGTATGATCAACGGTGTCTTCTTATTTCACTTACCACCTCAATGTCCGGTGGATATACTGGCCTCCACGGCAAAACGCTTGATCTTGCGGGTCGTTGTTTTAGGAAATTCATCTTCACGTATGGTAAACTTGCGAACCCTCTTGTAATCAGCCAGACAGCTACATGCTTTTTGGACTTCAACCTTCAGCAACGCCTCGACATCAGCCTCGCTCATCGCGCTTTTGCCGCCAATGCGGCACTGATTATCCAGCGCTTCCTGTTGTGGGAAGATGATGGCGTGAATCTCCTCCGACGTCGTGCCGACACGGTGGCCATAGACCATTACTTCAGCAATGAACTGGCTTTTGAGGAGTTCATTCTCTACCTCTTCCGGATAAACGTTCTTCCCGTTGGGTGTCACGATCAGGTTCTTAACCCTGCCACTGATGGTTAAAAAACCGTCAGAGCTCATAAAGCCCAGGTCACCAGTGCGGTACCAGCCATCAGAAAGCACTTCTGCCGTAGCTTGTAGGTTCTTGTAATACCCCTGCATAACGTTCGGCCCTTTTACTACGATCTCCCCCACCCCCTCATCATTTGGACCATAAATCTGCACCTCAACACGATCCAGCAGGCGCCCAATGGTGCCAAGACGTCTGACTCCCGGTTGCTCCGCGCTGATGATCGGCGCTGTTTCGGTAATACCATACCCCTGATAGATTAGCAGGCCGTAAGCTGTCATACCCTTGGCAATGGCCGGATCAAGCGCCGCACCACCACTGATAAAAATAGTACCGGAACCAAAAGTCTGCCGCACCTTTGAAGTAACAATTGACCTCGTGAGGGGAATAGAAAAAAGTAGCTGAGAGAGCTTCTTGGAATTAACACTTTTCGTAATCCGGTCCAAAATCATCCCGTACACGGCTGGAACAGCCAGGAAAAAAGTCGGCTTGACCTCCGCCAGGTTTTCCCCCAGCTTTTTAAGTGATTCACTGAAGGAAACTTTTCCGCCGAGAGAAAGAGGGAGCAAAACACCGCAAACCTGTTCAAACACATGATTAATAGGAAGGAATGACAGGGTATGCATGCTGTTGTCGAGTTTAAAATGCTGTGCAGCCCCCTTGATATTGGAGACGATATTAGCGTGACTGAGCATGGCACCCTTGGAGCGGCCGGTAGTTCCGGAAGTATACAGAATAACTGCAGTGTCAGTGGGCTCACGCGGTTTTTCTGGGAGGGGGGCACTGTGGCAGATTGAGTTCAGTGACAGGAGTTTTTTTTCGCGGCTGAGCTTGTTCCGGAGCCGTTCTACCGGATCAAACGGGTCTACTGGCTCTGTTACGGCGCCTGTCGTAGAACGGGGTGGGGATAACAGCCGGAATGCCTGACGAGCCAGCACCTCCATTGTAGTGCGCCGCTCCGCCGGGATATCTACGGCGGAGACCAGCCCCCGCCACTCTTCAACCAAAGCATCAAACAGTTGCACTGCCATGGAATCGGCACCGTCGGCAACCGTCGGGGTGAGAGTTATAATGTACTCAAGAACAGGGATGTCCGAAAATATTTCCAGAAGCAGATCAAGACATGGGGGTGCGCTGAATACGAATCTGGCGTCACAGTCCGTCAAAACATGCCGTAATTCCGCAGCCTTCAGCTCTTTATCGATCGGAACAACAACCCCGCCGGCCTTTAAAATACCGAGGTAGGCCGCAACCCACTGCGGAGAAGAAGGCGCAAGAAGGGCGGCGTGGTCACCGACATTAAAACCATTCTTGATCATACCAGCTGCAACCCGGTCTGACAGTTCCCACAGCGCGCCATAGGTCATGTCGTGCCACATCCCGGCAAGCTTATAGCGCAGTGCCGGTTGTTCGCTATATTTCTGGCAACTTTCCCTGACCAGGGAATCTATCGTCTGCATCCATTAGCCTCCAAAACAGTGTTATGGATGCATGATAGCATGGAAAATCTCTATTTTAAAGCACTCTCTTTACGACAACAACAGCTTTGAAATAACCACTCGCTGCACTTCATTGGTGCCTTCATAGATCTCGGTTATTTTGGCGTCGCGGTACATCCGCTCGACTTCGTAGTCGACGATGTAGCCGTAGCCGCCATGAATCTGGATCGCCTCTTTAGTGACAAAGGTTGCGGTTTCGGAAGCGTGCATCTTGCACATGGCCGACTCCATCGTGTAGCTCTTCTTGGCATCTTTGAGGCAGGCGGCCCGGTAGGTAAGCAGCTTGCTGGTTTCGATGCTGGTCCACATATCGGCCAGTTTGAACTGGATGGCCTGGAACTCGCTGATCGCCTGACCAAACTGCTTGCGCTCCTTGGAATACGCCAGCGCTCTTTCAAAGGCTCCTTCAGCAATGCCGAGCGCCTGCGAGGCGATGCCGATGCGGCCGCCGTTCAGGGTGTCCATCGCGACATTGAACCCCTTCCCCTCCTGGCCCAGCAGGTTTTCAACCGGTACCCTCAGGTTGTCGAAGGCGAAGGCGGTCGTGTAACTGCCGCGGATCCCCATCTTGTTCTCGTTTTTAAGGATTGTGACGCCGGGTGAGCTCAGATCGACGATGAAGGCGGTGATCCCTTTATGCTTCAGGCTCCGGTCATAGGAGGCGAGTAGGACGCCGGTGCCGAGATAGCCGCCGTTGGTGATGAAGGTCTTGCTGCCGTTGATGACAAAATGGTCGCCGTCACGTTTGTAGGTGGTGGCGGTACCACCGGCGTCGCTGCCGGCATCGGGTTCGGTCAGCAGGAAGCAGCCGATCTTCTCACCGCTGTTGAGCGCCGGGAGCCATTTTTTCTTCTGTTCCTCGGTGCCGAAGGTGTAGATCGGC
>JAQTXD010000132.1 GCA_028688955.1 Desulfuromonadaceae bacterium | reverse complement strand
TAGGCCCTTCTAATACCGACATCCAGACGGTTAAAGACCTCCAGCAACTGCAGCAGAAACTCTCCTTGCGGAGGGTTGCCGACACCCATCAACACCCGGGTCTCGGTGATCCCTTCGCGCTCAACTGCGGAGATATCGAGAAAAAGCCCCCCTGAAGCGTTGGCGCTATCGAACAGCCAGACCAGATACGCAATCCGCGTCGTGGGTGACATCCTGATGTAATCCGGATTATTCAACCAGAGAATTTTCAGCAGCCGCTCAAGCCTTCGCAGGTCAAATGCCGGAAACGAACTGCGCAGCTCAGCCCGTACTTTCCGCACCAGTGCCGCCGGAATATCAACCTTCCGGGCAAGGTCTATTTCACTGTTTTCGCGTCGGTCGAACTCAAAACGCTGGATTTCAAGCTCATCATCAAGGCCGGGCATATCGGCATTGGAGTGAGAAAACATCGCGTATGAAATCTCGCGTTCCCCTATGTGGAGCAGCGTGCCATACAGTGAACCGGGATGGTTTACACAGGCGATCACCAGTCGCTTTTCCTGATCGGTCAGAATCAGGTGCCGGTTCTTCCTCAAGCGCCCCATCTCACGGGCCAGCAGCTCCAGCGCATCCTCCTCATCTGCCATGGCCTGAAAAAAATACGGGCTCATATGCTGCTGGAGCCAAGCGGCGTTTTCTTGTGCGGCGATGCAGGACGCGGGGGTGCTGCGACGAACGAGCGTAGGCAGATGCATGTCTGTTCTCCCGGGACAACAAATATATTGCCGCAGTATAACGCCATAATTGCATTCGGCAAGTATTTACAATCGAGCCTGCCGGCGAAAGCTTTTCTTGACCGTATACGGCTCGAATTGCTATAGTTGCACGCTTTTTTATTCTTGTATGCAAACAGGAACAACCGGTGCCAGATAAACTTTGCACAACCCATACGAGTACAGACGGCATAGCCGTTCTCACCATTCCCGGGAACCGGGCCGCTTCTCCCGGAGATCTGCTGGGGGCACTGCAACGCCAGATAGCCGCCCTCTCCGGCAAAGATGAAGTCAAGGGGCTGCTGTTGGCAGACTCAGGGAGCGGATTCTGCAGGTGCCATATTGAGAAAAGCATGTCCACCCATGATGCGGCAGCGCTGTCAGGCCTCGGCCAACAGGTCATGTTTCGTCTTGAAAAAAGCGGTATGCCATGCATAGCAGTGATCGAGGGCGAATGCACCGGGTTGGGGCTTGAAGTTGCGCTGGCGTGCGATTTTATTGTGGCCTCACGATCGGCCAGCTTTGGATTCCCGGGCATTGCCGCCGGACTGATCCCTTTCTGTGGCGGCAGCCAGCGACTTGCACGACTGGTAGGTAAATCAAAAGCAAAAGAGCTCGTCTATAGCGGCGACCTCATCAATGCCGAAGAAGCCCACCGCATACGTTTACTAAACCGCCTTTACGACCAGGGTCATGCCCTGACACAGACAGAAAAACTCCTCACACATATCTGCACACGCAGCCCGCACGCTATCCGCATCGGGGGTGAGGTCGTCAACACCGGCTACGATATTGACATGCAGGCCGCCTGCATGCTGGAGAGGGATGCCTTTGCCCTCTGCTTCTCGAGCTTCGATCAGCGCGAAGGGATGCAGGCCTTTCTGGACAAACGCGCTCCGCAGTTCAAAGGAGAATAAATCAATGTCTTTGGATCGTGGCTGTGTTCAGGTTTATACCGGTAACGGCAAGGGAAAAACAACCGCCTCGCTCGGACTCGCGTTGCGGGCAGTCGGGCGAGGTCTCAAGGTCTGCGTATTTCAGTTCATCAAGGGGGGCGGAAAATATGGCGAGCACCTTGCCGCCGAAAAACTGGCGCCGCTACTGACGATCATCCAGACCGGAAGACCGGGGTGGGTTAACACGAAAAACATCACCGAAGACCGACAGGCTGCACAGGAAGCGTTTGTTCAGGCTCAGGAACTATTGACATCCGGTGACTTCGACCTTTTTGTCTGCGACGAAATCAACGGTGCCGTCGGCTTCGGCCTCATTGAGGTTGAGCAGGTGCTTGAACTTATCCGCTGCAAACCGGAGAAGACTGAATTAGTATTAACCGGACGCAACGCCCACGAGCGGGTGATCGAAGCAGCTGACCTTGTCACCGAGATGAGGGAGATAAAACACTACTACAAAGCGGGAGTACCGGCCAGGAGCGGCATCGAGATGTAGACCACATCCGAAAGTTTTACCTGGCGAGTAAACAGATACTTGAAACAGTTTAACCACTATACAATTGGGGGTAATTACAATGGCTGAAAGAACGTTGCGCGTACTTGTCGGAAAACCTGGGCTGGATGGTCATGACAGAGGTGCTAAAATAATTGCCAGGGCCTTTCGTGACGCAGGCTTTGAGGTCATCTACACCGGCCTGCACCAGACCCCCGAACAGATCGTGTCAGCCGCTATCCAGGAGGATGTTGACTGCGTCGGCCTGTCGATCCTCTCCGGCGCCCATAACACGCTGCTCCCAAGAGTCATGCAGCTCTTCAAGGAGAAAGATGCCAGTGACATCATGGTGTTCGGCGGCGGTGTCATCCCAGAAGACGACATCCCCGGACTGAAAGCCGCCGGCATCTGCGAGGTATTTACCCCCGGCACTTCAACAGAAGACATCGTTGCCTGGGTCAAAAACAACGTCCACCCCCGAGCTTGATGCCTTACAAAAAGCTGCACATAGAGACGAGGAATCGGGTCGGGTATATCCTGCTCGACGCCGGTTCCCGTTTCAACAAGCTCTCCATCACGACGATCAGGGAGCTGAAACGGGCCTTCGCCCAGGTTACGGAGGATGTGTCGTCGAGTGCTGTCGTTCTCAGCGGGTATCCGGGAGAATCTTTTGCCGTCGGGGCTGATATCGGCCAAATGGTACACTTCTCTCCCAATGACGCTTTCCACTTTGCAGAACTGGGGCAATCGCTGTTTGACCAGATCGAGTCCTGTCCCAAACCGGTGATCGCCGCCCTGAACGGCATCACCATGGGAGGAGGGTGTGATCTGGCCATGTCATGCGATATCCGCATCGCCTCTGAAGGGTTGCGAATCGGACACTCCGGAGCAAAACTCGGCATCATCACCGGATTCTGCGGGACACACAAACTGCCGCACATCGTCGGCACGAACCACGCCCGTGAAATTTTCATGACTTCAGACATATTCACCGCAGCAGAGGCGCTACACATGGGGCTGGTTGACACTGTGTATCGTGAAGACGAGTTTTGGAAAAGTGTTTCCTCCTTTGCGGAGCGGGTCGCCAGCCATCCGCTGACCACACTTTCAGCAGCAAAGCGACTTATCAACGCCTCTGAAGACACCGACCTGCGCACCGGCTGCCTGCTGGAGCGGGAGACCGCTACACACATCAACTCCATCCACACCTGACAACTGACCAAAAAGACAACTCCGCCTGCGGCCAAACGCCTCCCCTCTTCTTCAGCACATTCACGGCCTACTGCTTCATGGCGACCCCGCGATAGCGACGCCTCCACTGACGACAATCATGGCCCAAGACTACTCTTCTGTGTAAACAAACAACTCCGCAGCATACACTACACAATCAATACGACAGAAACCATGTGTGGTGCAACAAAAGGCAACCGGCTAATTTAACAGCACTGCCTGCACATTTTAAAGGCACGTACTGCCGATGGCACGAAACCTGCTTATATAATGGGCGCTAGCGTTGCAATATGCGTATTTACTATTCATATCTGCCCGCATTTTAATCCACCAGGAGGCATCATGGCAAAGGTCGACGTAAAAATCGAAGGAATGTATCAGGAAGTTCTCAAGCGCAATCCGGGCGAAACCGAGTTTCACCAAGCCGTTCTCGAAGTTTTGGAGTGTCTTGGACCTGTTGTGACTAAGCACCCGGAGTATCTCGAGCGCAAGATCATTGAGCGCATCTGTGAACCAGAACGCCAGATTATTTTTCGGGTGCCATGGCAGGACGACATGGGAATTGTTCACATCAATCGCGGCTTCCGGGTCGAGTTCAACAGCTCACTGGGTCCTTACAAGGGTGGCCTTCGCTTCCATCCCTCCGTCTACCTCGGCATAGTCAAGTTTCTCGGCTTTGAACAGATCTTTAAGAACTCACTGACCGGCCTGCCGATAGGCGGCGGTAAAGGTGGCTCCGACTTTGACCCAAAGGGCAAATCAGACGACGAAGTCATGCGCTTCTGCCAGAGCTTCATGACTGAACTGTACCGTCACCTCGGCGAGCACACTGACGTACCTGCCGGCGACATCGGCGTAGGCGGCCGCGAAATCGGTTACATGTTCGGCCAGTACAAACGCATCACCAATCGTTACGAGCCGGGCGTACTGACCGGCAAGGGCCTCACCTGGGGTGGCTCACTGGTGCGCACCGAAGCAACAGGCTATGGCGCAACGTACTTTGTCAACGAAATGCTCAAAGCCCGCAAGGACTCATTCGAAGGCAAAACCTGCCTGGTATCCGGTTCCGGTAATGTTGCAATCTACACTATCGAGAAGATCCACCAACTGGGCGGCAAGTGCGTCGCCTGCTCCGACTCCAACGGAGTAATCTACCACGAGAAGGGTCTTGATCTTGACCTGATCAAGCAACTCAAAGAAGTGGAGCGTCGCCGCATCTCTGATTATATTGCCACCCACAAGGATGCCAAGTACATCGCGGGCGGAAACATCTGGGATATCCCGTGCCAGGTTGCCATGCCATCTGCAACACAGAACGAGATTAACGGCAAGGATGCTGCAACTCTGGTTAAAAACGGCTGCATCGCAGTCGGCGAAGGCGCAAACATGCCGACCACTCCGGAAGGCGTTAAAGTATTCCTTGATGCAAAAATTTCCTACGGCCCCGGCAAGGCAGCAAATGCCGGCGGTGTCGCCACATCAGCACTGGAAATGCAGCAAAATGCCGGGCGCGATTCCTGGAGCTTCGAGTTCACCGAGAAAAAACTGGAAAATATCATGATCAACATCCACCGGAACTGCTTTGAAACGGCGGAGGAATATGGCGCACCTGGCAATTACGTCCTTGGCGCAAACATCTGCGGCTTCATAAAAGTCGCCAACGCAATGGTTGCCCACGGCATCATCTAACCGGCAACCATTTAATAATGCACAAAAAAAGCCCGGTTTTTGCCGGGCTTTTTTTGTGCACAAATGAAGCCTCGCTACCCCACCCCCTGCAACAGAAACGATTGCGCCCCGCGGTTTTTACCTGAAATCTAAAGCTGACAAGAACGCGCATCTCAGCAGCAACATGAATTTAATTTTTTAGCGATTGACACATAAACCACCCTTCATGTATTGAAATCGTGTTACTAATTTAAAAAACACGCACTCATGCGGGCAAGGGGCACAGCATGCATATGGCTGATGCATTACTGTCACCCGCCG
>JAQTXD010000055.1 GCA_028688955.1 Desulfuromonadaceae bacterium | reverse complement strand
GGTTGTTGAACAAGGAGGTGCAGTCATGAGTGCAATAACAAAAATAGCAGGACGGGGTATTCCGCTGCGTGGAAACGATATTGATACGGATCGGATTATTCCGGCGAGATTTCTGTGCTGCGTGACTTTCGATGGCCTTGGCGAACACGCATTTGCCGATGATCGCAGTCAACTGAAGGCAGCAGGCGGGTTGCACCCTTTTAGTGACCCGGTGTATGCCGGTGCCACTGTTCTGGTGGTCGGGAGCAACTTTGGCTGTGGTTCGTCACGGGAGCATGCACCTCAATCTCTGCAAAAGTGGGGTGTACGGGCGGTGATTGGTGAAAGTTTCGCCGAAATATTTTTCAACAATAATATCGCCATGGGAATCCCCTGCGTAAGCCTTTCTGCCGCCGATATCGACTGCCTCCAGGGGGTAATTGAAGCCAACCCGGAACTCACAGTTGTAATCGATCTGGAAGCAAACACTGTCATCATTGCGGACTCTTCATTCGCAATGATGATGCCTGAGGCTGCGCGCCAGATGTTTGTGCGCGGACAGTGGGATGCCACAGGACAACTTCTGGCTAATCTGACCCGGATCAGACTGCATGCTGCCCAGATCCCTTATCTGAATAAATTTCTTTAGGTAATCCGATCCGTCGTCACGGTTACAATGACAATCTGTCACCGGTTGAGTTTGAAAGACGACACTTCATGAAAACAGCGAGTGTCTAGATAACTGGTGGCGATTCAGTTCGATGTAGTCGGATCGAACTTGTAAGAACTCATCAAGGATTGTTCGAGCCATTGCCCTGAAACCATGAGTTGTAATCTCTGATTTTTCAAAACCCATTCGACGCAAGGCAGCATTCAAGCCATTGTTGCTCAGACAGCGAAGTGGAGAATGGTGGCCATTAAAAACATATTAACTATGACAAGTTAGCGGCTGAAGTTATCTTAAAACTTTAACTGTTTGTGAACTTAATGGTACAAGGTGAACAATCTTCATTTTCATCTTTTCAGATGGTATATTCCATTCTGCATTATCAAAATCAATCTCTGACCACTCGCCGCCCGGAGTTCTCCAGGGTGCACAAACAACATTGATGCCAACTTTAAGGCACTCTTTACTACAAACGAGCCTTGAAACTCATCTATTGCCCGTAGCAGTGGGGCAACGTCCTTTGGGTCAGTTAGGTGCGGCATGGTGCCCGTTCTTTACTGGGGGTAGGTTTGGCATTCTTTACTTGGGTATCAGATAGTGGTGTAATCTGTCTAGGCATGGCCTTTTACTCCTTTTGGGGGTAGTGAGTAAAGTATGAGCTGAAATACCCCTACGCATACCCCTATAAATGCTGGATTTCACCATATCAGGACAGACGCTATCGGACAACAATAGGCAATAAAAAAGCCCCTATTTCTAGGAGCTTCTCTACTTGTCTGGATTGTACCAGACCATTAACTGGTGCCGAAGCCGGAATGTAGCAGAGTATGTAACTAACAAATAATAAACAATAAATTCTATTCTGTTTTTAATAAGTACCCCTAAAAACACCCCCAAAAGCTATGAATTTAATAAATATGGACAATTTTAGTGATTTTTACCCGGCATCGAACCGGCATACGTGGTGAAATCGAACTGATCTTGTAACTATATATAATATAAGAAAAATTGAGTCAAAATGGCACTGTTAAAAGTCTTGCTAGAAAATTCATGAGGTCGTGTCCCATTTCATGTGCCTCGCAATGAGCCTAACAGCTTTATACACTCAATATTACTGCATACAAAGACATAACGTACTGTATTTAAATGGATCACATCTATTCGACAGAATATTTAGTATTTTTATTTTATACAGTTTTCAGGGCAAAGTACTCTGATATCAGTACACATAATTACTGTAATTAAAATATGTGTATAAATATTGATGTGTTACGTTGATTTTGATGTTAATTATTCAACTTGGCATCAGCAATGCAAACTACATTTACAACGGCAATTAAATTCAACAACACATTAAAATAGGAGGATGTCATGAGAGCACTTATCACCACTATCTTAGGAACTTTGGCACCGGTAACAGCATTTGCAGCAAATGGATTACGTGAAGATAACAGTGGAATGTTTGTGTGGGTATTCTTAGGTTTCTGCGCCCTGATAGTAGTAGCACAGGTAGTACCTGCAGTGTTGCTGGCAACTGGAATGATTAAAGGTGTTGTTGCAGCAGTGAAAGAAGAAACCGTAGCAGCTAAAAACTAGAATCGGAGGTTATATGAAATATGCAGGTATGTAAAAGGCCACCTCGGTTTGGGTGGCCTTTCTGCATCAATCTTTGCTATTATTTCATTGCCACAGGTGGCAGGCAATTTACCCCGTTATGAGACTTAACAAGTTGTATTCCTAACATGGCCTCGAAACTCTTCTTTATAGCACTCAGGACGCTTTATTATACCGATTGAACAGTTCCTGCGACAATTTAACAAATATTTCACGCAGTGAATCTGGTCCAATAACCTCAATCCGAGAACCAAATCCCTGTAACCACCAATGGAGCTGTAATGTATCCTCAACAGATGCGGTCATCTTATAAACGCCATTTTGGGGCGGAAGGATATTCTGATCCGCAGAGATCGGAGCTTCCTTAAGCCGCAGCATGTCAGTCTCATTAAACAAATGAACAACCAAGAGGATCTTTCCGCCAACAGGAAATCTCAACTCCCGTGTTATGTATTCATCAAGATCAAAACCAACCGGTACTGATACCGGTTTATCTAACAGTTCTACTTTTTGAATACGATGGAGCAGCAATAAAATCGGGTCTTGATGCTCATTGAGTGACGCAATCACGTAAGTTAAGCCATCAACAAACGCCATACCCAACGGATTTACCTCGTAGGTTTTCTTTCTCCCCGTCATGGTACGATACTCAGCTTTGAAGCGGCGTTCCTCCAGCAATGCCAAATAAACAGCGTCACTTACACCCTCCATAATTACAGGTGGCAGCATGGTAAGGTTGCGCGACACCACTCGTACTTTATTCGGCCAGCGAGATAAAGTTGATTCCGCCGTCAAATTCAGCCGCTCACTGGCTGAGCGAATATACGGTTGAAGAGCCACTAATGCCCCACTTGGAAACATTTTGGTCAGGTATTTTTCGGTAAGTTTAAAGGTAAGAGCCGTCACCGGATCCATGTTGGGTATATCAAAGGCGGGCGCATCTGCTCTCCAACTCCAACCAGCAGGGCGGTTGCCATCGCACGCCAGCGGGAATTCACTGGCTTCAAGGGCAATCAAATCGCGTTGAATTGTGCGCAAAGTTGTATTGATGCCATATTCCGTTTGCAGGCGTGAGTGAATGTCAGTTGTTGCGATACGCCGGTGTCGGGGTATCATCCGTAAGATCAGCCAATGTCGGTACAGAGTGTCCATCACCACACCTCGCAATGCTATTTTAAACGACTGATATCGTCGCTTTGAATGGGTAGTATACAACGCTTCAAACTATTTTCAATTGAAGTGAAATCTTATTTGTAACAGTTTGGGGTAACCATGCTTGGGGCAATCACTGGCGATATCGTTGGTTCCATTTATGAGTTCGACAATATTAAATCGACAGATTTTCCGTTGTTCAGTGACGGATGTTTCTTTACCGATGACACTGTACTGACGGTGGCGCTGGCAGAAGCAATTATCACCGGAGGATGCTACGAGACGCTGATGAAGGAATATTTTCAACGCTACCCGGATGCAGGTTATGGTAAGCGCTTTTGTGCCTGGGCGAGAGGAGATATCGTCGGCCCTTACAAAAGCTATGGAAATGGGGCAGCAATGCGCATCAGTCCGGTTGCCTGGGCATTTGATACGCTTGAAGAAGTGTTACAGAAAGCCAAGGAGTACACAGTTATTACCCATAATCATCGTGAAGGTATCAAAGGCGCACAGGCAACGGCAGCTACCATTTATCTGGGCCGCACAGGTTCAACTAAAGAAGGTATTCGCGACTATATCAAACAGACCTTCGGCTATAGCCTCTCTAAAACCTGTGATCAGATCAGGCCGAAATATAAATTTGATGAATCGTGTCAGCGCACCGTACCACAGGCAATTACTGCATTTCTGGAATCAAATGATTTTGAACATGCCATACGTCTTGCGATTTCGCTGGGTGGCGACAGCGACACACTTGCCTGCATTACCGGCAGTATCGCGGAGGCATTTTACGGAGAGGTTCCTACGTGGATTGCAGAAAAAACTCTGAATATTCTTGATGAACCATTGAAAAACATTGTGTGTAGTTTTCGTTCTTGTAAAGTCAGCATGATTTAAAAAGCTGGGGGGAAGTAAGGTTTGATATTGATCCTGAAAGTGAGGTGGCCGGGGTTAGTGAGACAGCCTGAGGGGTGAAATAAGCAATGTCCCTTAGTTGTTGGGTTTATTGGCATCAGGCTGCCAGTTTCAGTTGTTCGATTCCTTTGAAATAAGCCTCATTTGGTGTCTGCTTGTCAAGTGACGAGTGTTTCCGATTCTCGTTATACCAGTTGAACCAGTATGTCAGATCTTTGGAAAGCTCAGCTCCTGTTTCGTATGCTTTCAGATAGATTCTCTCGTATTTCAGTGTGCGCCAGAGTCTTTCGATGAAAATGTTGTCCTTGAAACGTCCTTTGCCGTCCATGCTGATCCTGATATTCCAGGATTTGAGAACAGAGGTGAAGGCTTCGCTGGTGAACTGACAGCCCTGGTCAGTGTTGAATATCTCCGGTGCACCGTATTTGAAGAGTGCTTCTTTCAGTGCCTCAACGCAGAACCTGGTATCCAGTGTGTTTGACAGCCGCCAGGAAAGAACCTTTCTGGTGGCCCAGTCAATAATCGCGATCAAGTACATGAAACCCCGTGCCATGGGGATATAGGTGATGTCAGTTGCCCAGACCTGATTGGGCCTGTCAATGGACACTCCCCGTAGCAGATAGGGATAGACCGGATGCTTTGGCTGTCGTCTGCTAGTACCCGGCTTGGGAGCCAGTGACTCAATTCCCATAATCATCATCAGGCGCCGAACCCGATTCCGTCCCACCGGGTCTTCGGGGGCGGTAAGATGATCAGCCAGAGAGCGACTCCCCATCCAGGGATGATCCAGATAGAGTTCGTCGATCCGACGCATCAACTCAAGGTCGCCCTGTCTCAAACCTGAAGCAGGGCCACGGTAGTAACTGGCACGGGGAATACCCAGAAGCTGGCAGCGACGCTCGACAGAAACCTCTGGGTGACCGGTGGCAATCACCTTTTGTTTCTGCGCCCGGTCAAGTTCAATCCGGGCAGATGCGACAAAAAATCATTCTCAACCTTGAGCTTGCCGATCTGCCGGTGCAGCTCAGCCACTTCGGCCTCATGGTTGACCTCTTTCTTCTTACCCTTGCCAAAGAGGTCTGGAGCGTTTTCAAGCAGTTCATGTTTCCAGCGGGTGATCTGGGTCGGGTGAACTTGATACTCGCTGGCAATCTCTGCCAGGGTCTTTGACTCTGACAGGGCGGCCAGAGCTACCTTGGCCTTAAAGTCTGCGCTGTGACGTGTGCGATGTTGCATTGAACCTCTCCTCTCAAAATAGGTCGGTTCATTGCTTATACACCAGTCTCAAAAATCGGCACCACTTCAAAGTTTTGAAGCATGCCGGATTGCCAGATTCATTATTGTTGGACAATGCCATTGAAATGTATATTCCGTGTCAGCTCATACGGGAAATATGACGCATAATTACCGAGCGCGGTATTATCTGTATTGACTTTGCTGAATTGAAGATGGTTCTTTATGGTTGAGGCCAGAGAGTAAGTGTCGGAATTGGTATGGCAACGGTGACAATAGTGGTTCTGTTGCAGCGGAAAAAGCGCTACAGGCAATTGAAAACCAACAAATTGCACTTTTAAGATTGTCTGGTATTCTTGCCACATTCTGCGGATCAACCAACATGACCATGGATGATTATAGTGCAGCGGTAAAGGTGCTTCATGAAAGCATTTCCGACGAAGCGAAAATTTATAGTGGCCATCAAGTTTGATGTGGCGATTGTGGAGAATGTGCGGGTTATGGTGGTGCATAAAGAAAGGCTTATAGTGATGCCAGAACACAAACTCTTAGCCAATTTTTATAAGGAGGTGATAAATGGATTTTAATGATGCGTTTGAAGAAGATTATGAAGCGTTTAGAGGGCAATTAGGGGCAATTTTAAAACATCTGAAAGCTGCCGTCACTAGACACTTCTCCAATGACGATGATGTCACTTGGTATTATGTTGGAATTGCGTCCAATGGAGTGGCTGGCTGTCGAAACCGATGGAACCAAAAATACAAACCTGATGGTTTTAATAGAATGAGAGCTATTTACCATACGAATAGCAACGATTTTGTAAGGCAAGCAGAAAGAGAGCTTATATATCACAATTGGGAAGACCCTAAATGTTGCAATCAGGTTGGCGGTGGAGGTGGCAGACTTGGACCTCCAACATATATTGTTTATGTCGCATATAAACAGAAATACATAGGCATCACTAGGCCTTTCTAGCAAGGGGCAAATCCAAACGGTTACTGGGTTTACGTTCTTGTCCAAAAAGGATAGCTGATTTTTACGTTCAATGACTCGGCGTATTGTTGGTAGATCGGTACATCCTTACCTGTCCGCTGCCCCATTTCCCCTTTCCTCCGATACATTTGTAATTTTTCAACGTTTCTGAAATTGGCTGCCTCTTTTCTTGGCCCCATTTGTCTATAACCCAGAAGTCAACGAAGCCAATTTCTTTTGATCTTTCCGCAATAATAGTAGGAAGGTTTCGGTAAGGAGCAAGTCCATGAAGATTTGGTCCACCTTGCAAAATCAACATCACCGCATGCAAATGAAACCGATAAGCACAGAATACAGATTTCAACAGGTGCTCCGATTCGCAGTTTGAAAAACAGACCAGATATTCATCGCCGGATTCCGGGCGTGTATGATCGCCCTGCTTACTGTTCTTCACCTTTGCCGTAAACAGGGTGAGCGTCCCGTCATCCCCAAACCGATAGCACTCCTTACTCGTCCCCATTGTCACTGTTGCCTTGTGCTCATCCCATAACTCAGGATATGAAGGACTCAACATGTTTCCCAGTAATTCAATTTCAGGAAAATTGTTAAACGATTCAGAATAGTCGTTCATCCAGAGCAGTAGCGGCTTTTCTCTCTGAATTTCATTCGTTGTAAGCAAGCGTCTGCCAGTCGGATTTCCCGGAACATCCAGCAATAGCGGCACAAGGTCACATCCGCTCCCCGGATACCAGCAGATATCAGGCGCTATATCCAACGCCAGCAACCTGTTCAGTAAACGGTTGTCCAGCTGGTCAGATGCCGGTTCTAAAGTATTAAAAAAATCTCGCCAATTCATATCCTGCCCACTTTGTCAGATGCGCTCAATCCGTATTCTGCCATAAGCCGTTTACCAAACTTGCACCAACTGCTGCTGTTTCGTGTCGGAAAATGTCGAACCAGATCCGGAATAAGTCCACGCACATCCGACTGTAATAGTCGCGCCACCAACAGTTCCCTGTCAGTATGAAGGTCAAAACGATGCCTGAAATTTTGAATAGCCCCATGCATGGCGGCATGGAATCGCTTTTCAAAGGTATCTTGCTTCTGCTGTATCTTCGCGGACAACATCTGTGGTTTATAGTTTGTCAGCCACATCTGATGGCAATGGACTTGATAGTCAATAAACTGTTCGTTATTGATGCCAAGAGCACACAATGTACTGACAATTGTTTCCATCAGCTTCACGGCCTTTTGGTAGACAGGATTGTTTTCCGTTTTCTCCCGTGTTTGCACATCAAGGGTGTCCAGGTGATTCACGCCGGTAAGCGGATGAAAAACTGGAAATGGCTTCAAATAGTCTTGGATATCATGCCCCTTTGACCAGCACAGCAAAATGTAGACTGTCTCGGGAAGGCTGACGTTGTGTGGATACTCAATGAGCAGATTCTTCAGAACCTCTTGGAATGTATATTTGCCGACAATACGGCAGACATCGGTGAAAAGTTTGTACCGGGATTTGTGACATTCACCACAAGGGCAGCTCAAGCCAAATCCACCCAACAGATCATGTTGATTCAAATTTGGTAGGTAGCCATGAAGCCAGTAAATGACGGCGTCTTTTCCGACTTTTGTGGCAGTTTCAAGATCACTGAGTTTTCCAAGATTATCGATTTTCATGTAAAGTCCTCCGGCACATGGGATTAATTTTCGATATCAGTAGATCTATATCGTCATTATTGGCAATCGCGCCGTTATCACCCTTCCAATTATTATTAGTACGTCGAACAGATTCGTCATAATCGACTACCTATTTGCACTGACTGGAATATATTTTGATACAACATCAGGTGATACAAATTCCCTGAACCAGTAGCGAGGTAGTTTCTTTTCGATAATGATGCAATCGTCGAATTGGATAAGGGTGAAATCAAAGCAATTGAGAGAATGGTTCAAATCATACAAATATTTGCCGGTAAGTTTTGGCACACCAGCAATGGAACGGAGATCAGACCACTTTAAGCGGCACACGGTGTAACTGTCTCCGTTTGTAACTTCAAAATACATTGTAATGAGCGAGCGGGCTGTATCGTGTGCAGTACGTTTCATGATCCCTCGGGATGTAGATATGTGGAATGTCTGCAGATACTACGGCAGCATCATCACTTAACTTTCGTCATCATCCGGGCCTTCAATTTCGACATCGTCATCGTCGTCCAACTCCAGGTCATCATCTTCGTCAGGCAGGTAACGTTCAATAATACGATCAGGAACAGCCCGTAAGTCAGAAAAATCAGTGTGCTGTGCCATAATCAGAAAATCATCGAGAGGAACCAGAGTGTACCCTGATTCACCGAGGACTTGGTTGACTGCAAGCAGATAGTTGTCGGTGAGTTTTGGTGTTCCGGAAAGTAAGCGGAGCTGTGACCAGGTAATGCGGAATTTCTCGTAGGAATCTCTGGCGAAGGTTTCGTTGTATAGTTCGGAGAGGATGGTTGCGGTTTCAGCTGAAGTGCGTGCCATGGTTGGCCTCCTTGGATTTAATGAGGTCAGTATGGCATAGTTACGCGACAGGATGGGTCGCTTTATTTTGGTGATTTACACTCACTGATCCAGTACCGTTTTGGTACAGTCCTTCCTACATTATTTCTTCGTCACTTTCTTACCATCAAGTTCAGTCAGCTTTTTTTGGGCTGCAGTTTTGATTTCCTTGTAAGGGCATGTCATCGCCCATTCCAGACAATATTTGTAACCGGGGATATCCTTTCTCAGCCAAGAGAACATTGACACAATTTCATCACGAAAATCCTTTTCTACCAACAGCTTATTAAATGCATCAACACCGCTTTCTCCGAAATCCAGAATTATTTTCATAAGTGACGCATCTGGCTCATTGCCCTTAATTTCATCTATAAGAGCATCCAACGCTTTTTCACCACCAATAGCGCCAAGTGAAGCAACTGCATTTTCACGTATACAGATATAAGCTTCATATCTCTCTTCATTATGATCCGGGTAAGTATTCAATGTTTTAATTACTTCATCAACCGCCCAGTCATCCTCAACCGTACCAGAATTAAGGACATATTCCACTGCCCTGCCATCTTCACATTCGTACAATATTTCGGCAGCTCTTTCGCTTAAATCAGATGGATCTAAAGATAGTTGCGTAGCAATTGCATCGCGGACACTTTCTGAATCTGAAAAATTTTCCAAAGCATCCAATGCAGCCATTTTAACATCAACATCCCAGTACGCTCTTTTTAATGTTTTAATTAGAGGTTTTATTGCTCTATTATCACCAATGTCACCCAAGGCAGAAGCTATGGCTTCATGTAAATCCTCCTCGCCTGAATCTTCCAGCATTTTTACAAGCGTTGGAACGAGAGATTTTTCCTTAAAATACCCTGCCAAACGGATAAGCTTTTCTTGAACTTCCGAATTTTCTGTTGCTATTAAAGCCTTTTCAAACCAAGTAGGTAATTGAAGTCCCTTCATTTGTCTGCTTTCCAATACGTCTAATGCAGCAAGCTTCAAATGATCGTCCTGCGTATTATATCTGCGTGTCTCGGTTCCAAATTCGTCTGCGATAACCAATGGTGGCCTTTTGAACGTCAATATATTAATCAGCTCTTTAGTACTGTGTTCTGCAAAGTTCCTCAAACAACGGACAGCGATTTCTGACATATCAGATCCATCAGTGCGTTCGGTGCTTATCCAGGGAATAAGTGCTGGCACCAGTTCTCTGATTGTTTTTTGCAATGCATCCCCGATGTTCGTTAATTCCCTGACGGCTTCAAGCTGACAGTTAAAATCACTTTCACGCTCAGCATAATCACGGAGAATGCTAACCGATTCAGGCGTATGGATTTTTCCTAAAACATAAATCGCAGATTTTCTGACATTCAATGATGGATTTTGAAGGGCCCTGCGAAGTACATCAATCCGCGGGTCGTAATATGACGTGAATATATAATCGTCACATGCGGATATTTTATCTTCATCAGATGAAAGTTGTGCCAGTAGTTCCTTGAGAGGTAATGGTGGTGTTATCATGGCAAATCCTTTCGACCTAAATTATGATCTTTATTTGTCTCAACAAATTTCTGACTGAAGTATTTGTGCCAAAAAGCAAACGCCATCAATTTCTGGTGTACCGTGCCCCACGCTTATCCCCATTCTGAACAACAGCGCCGGACTCTTTCAACTCCCGAATGGCGCTATTCCATTCGCTGGTTGAGAGAATAAGCGGGACTGCAATTTCATCTTTTGAATATTCCCGGTTACGCTTCATGTGTCTGTAAATCTTGCGGGCATGTACGTTCAGCGATTTTACATCAAAAGTCGCAACAACTGGTAGTGGAGGAGGTGCAATATTGCGTGTTCTGCGTTTTTTCGGAACGGTCGTATCCGATAATTCCTTTTTCATTTTAGGAGGTATTGAATCATCACCTTGAGTCCGGATTCGCTCCAATAGTGCGGAAGCCGGTTCATCGTTCGGGTCCTGCGGCACCAGTTCACCTCGAAATGCTTTGGCCAGTATAGACTGAGTCAGTTTGTCTACGTGGTACTGAGCCTTGAGATAGCGGGCTTCAAGCTGGTTAGCGAGGGTGAAATAGGATTCTACGCGGCGAACTATTTCTTGTTGTTCATCAGAGCCAACAATAGGAAATTCAAGAGCACCAACAATTTGTTGATTTAAATTTGTCATCGTACTACCAACTGAACCCTCCTCGAGAAAAGCACAAGTAAGGGGGCTTCGCAACAGTAAGCAAAGAAATTCTGGAACAATATTTTTGCTTGTTGCCCGCAAAATAAGAGATCCAGTTCCGCACAATAAGCCAGGCACTTGGACTACTGCAGCTCGACCCATTTCCCCTCTACGACCGAGCACAATATCTCCTGGGAATAATAAGTATCGAGTAAGTTCCTTCAGCTTGTTTTCAGAAACACTTTGATTCGCATTTGGATGAATTTGGCCTTCCCGAATATGCATAGGGTTGATCAGCGGCACTCCATTTGAAACGTAGTCATGCTTATGAAGGGCACTTCCAAATGGCCCAGTTTGTATTGAAATGTCTTGGTTCGAAAGAGTAGCCCAATTCCATTCCCCCGCTTTTTTTTCATCCCTCCAATCCGCAGTAAGTCGCCCGGAACAGGCGGCAGCCAACACAGCCTGACGGAAACGCTTGAGGATGACTGGAATCTTTGCCAGCCGCTTCTGACTGGCGTCTACCTTTGCCAGCAGTTCTTCCAGCTTGGCCACGATGCGGTGTTGTTCGTTGAGGGGAGCAATTACAAAAGGAACTTCTGCAAGGTTTTTCTGATTTATGGATACTTGATTTACGGCATGTCCAACGCGCTGACGAACTTCTTCTCGGAAATACTGCGTCTGCATGAATAGAAATGCGAAGTCTGGATCAATTTCGTTATGTCCCAAACGGATTCTTAGGAGGTTCATTCCATGTACTAAAATTTCTGGCTGCCCCTTATACAGAGCTGTCTTGCCAACATGCTCATAACTGTTGATGTGGCTAAATGCAATATCTCCAAATTGATACCGGAAAGATTCAATCGAATCTGAGGTTATGTTTTCGATATGCCTGATACGGTTGAGATCAAATTGGCGGTTTTGAATTGTTTCAATACGGGATACGGGAAATCCCTTTTTTTCCGTATTCTGGGTGGCAGTTGTCCCATTTCGAACTTCAAGAAAGCAATCACCCATCGTGGTAGCTACCCATCCCTTCGGCAACCCACTCATACCTCCACACCCTCTTCCCGCTCAATCAACCGGATAATCTCCCGCAGATCATCCACAACCGCCTCCAGCTCAGTAATAGCCTCAGCTGCCAGATCCTGCGGTTCGGGCAGTTCATTGCCATCTTCCAGCGATTCATCCTTCAGCCACGTGATATCCAGCTTGTAATCACGTGCTTTGATGTCACCGATGGAAAAGGGTCGGAAGCGGCCAGCTTCACCAGTATCAACACGCTTGCTGCGGCCATTAGGATCTTTTCCGTAACAAGCGTCGAATTCGTCAAAATGCAGCGCCGAGAGAGGCCGGTCTTTTTTGGTGATACCAGGAACATTGGAGCGGGCGTCAAAGATCCAGGTGGTTTCGGTCGGTAGCCCTTTCTGGAAGAAAATTACATTAGCTTTGACCCCTTGGCTGTAGGGGGTGAAGGTGCCACGCGGTAGACGCAAGACAGTGTGTAGGTTGCAATCCTGCATTAGAATCTCGAATACCTCGCCGGCTTTGCCTTCAAACAGGCAATTGTCCGGCAGAACCATTGCGGCACGGCCGCCCGGTTTGAGGGTGTTAACCACATGCTGAATAAAGTTAAGTTGCTTGTTGCTGGTCTCAATGGTGAAATCCTCCCGGTCAGGTGCCTGACCGGAACCTTTAGTGCCAAAAGGAGGATTGGTTAAGATACAGTCAAACTTCTCGGAACCTGGTGACTCGTAGATGGTGTCGCCCAGCTTGATCTGCGGCTCGACGTTATGCAGGTAAAGATTCATCAGAGCCAGACGCCGGGGGCGTGCTACGAGATCCTGACCAAAATAGGTTGTTGTGCGGATACGCTTGGCATCGGTACGATCAAACGCCCCTTTAGTCTTTGCAAAAAGCCATTCATAGGCACAGACCAGAAAACCACCGGTGCCGCACGCCGGATCACAGATTTTGAAATCGGTCTTGCCACGCGGATCAGGCTGCATAACCCGAACAATGGATTGGATCAGAACACGAGGAGTAAAATACTGCCCAGCCCCTTTCTTGCCTTCGCTGGCAGCTTTTTCCAGCAAACCTTCAAAAGCAGCACCTTTTACATCCACATCCAGTCCGGTCCACTCTTCTCCGTCAATCAGAGTAATGATCTTCTTCAGGTTGACCGGTGTATTGAACTGGTTTTTTGATTGGGCAAAGATATCTCCCAACATTCCAGGCTGATTGCTCAGGGCGCGCAGAACTTCTGAAAAGTGGTACAATACTGCAGTGCCAGACCTGTCACGCAAGGCAGACCAACTGCAATCGGTGATGATCTTTTCGTGTTTCTCGTTAACCCAGGAAATTTTCTGTAGTTCAATACCCTTTTCATCGGACATTTTGAGGAACAGCAGATAAGTGAGTTGTTCAATGTAATCGCCATAATCGATGCCGTCATGGCGCATTTGGTGGCAGAATCCCCAGAGTTTATTTACGATATCGGACACGCTATTTTTTCCTTTTTATGGCAAGAGCTCTGTGCAGTTTAATTTTTTGCTCACCGTTTACATCCCACTTTTTATGAACTTCACTTCGTGGAGATAAGTCTATAATGCTATTCCAAGCAGCAAGTGTAGGAGTAGGCACTCCCGGATCGAGCAAAAATAAACGAGAGAAATTCTTCTTAACATCTGAACATTCAGTACCAACTACAACCACTGCATGACCACCTCTGCCACTTGCATCACATAAATGTAAAATTACAGGGTTACTGTTCTTATCGATTTCTTCAATAATAAAATCCTTAATATCGACGTTTGGGTTGTTTTCTTCTGGCTTGATTGATGTTTTATAAGCGTCATCAATAATTTTTTTGAGTTGCGATAGATGAACACCATCCCTAAAGAGCATGCTGTCTTTTGTTGTAAGTTTTTGAATCTGGAATAATGCTCGACCAGTTGAGGTATTTTTACGTACCGGATCAGCTGATAATAAGGCTTTATGATCTTTGTCCTTAACTGCACCACAAATAGTCAATGCCATGAAAAGACTGTAAATGCCACATGCTCCATCCAAAGATCCTTGCTGTAAATGAATTGGACGTCCATTTTGATTGACCGGTCCTATGTCGGAAATGCGTATCTGATTAAGCACTTTTATTCGTGACATTTTATCTCCTTTAGGCTGCTACTGCCTCATTGATTTTGTTAAGCAAGTCAACCAAATGCCCTGCAAACTCCCGATTCGCTTTTCCCCATCCACCAGCATGAGAAAACACCGGAATATCATCAAAATCATCTCTACTGATGGAAAGGTTTTCAATCAGATGCGCACGCACCCGCTCCAGCCAGTGCAGTTGTTCTGCTGTAAATTTCTGGCTCCCGGTGATCCTCATCATGGCCCGTTGAACACGTTCTGTGGCAGTATAAAGCTCCTTTTCCTTATCAACTGCATACTTGACCATCGAAATAATATCCGCCATTGCCTTATGGCTGGCAATTTCATGCGCTTTTTGCAACCGTTCTTCGTTAAAGCGCAGTGATGCCGCCGCCAGTTTACTGCGCAGTTCAGACAGTGCTTCCACGTTCCAGTCAGCCGGACGATCAAGCAGAATCTGAATCGCCACAATATCATCCTTGTGCCCTTTGATGAAGTTGGCAAACGCAATCAGGTAATCGGCGGGTTTATATTCGTTGCCATCGGCATCACGCACCATCCAGGCACTTGAAACCTGATCCTGCACCTCATACCCCTTGATAAATGTTCGTTCCGGACGTTTGAAGTTTACCAGCAGATCCTGAAAAGCCGGATTGCGTAACAACGCCATTGCTCCGGTAAAATCATCCGTGAGCCGCTTGGTGAGTTCGTCGGCATAGCGGGCCATGTCACCATCGGGGATAAATGTAGCGAAATCTTCGCGAGCTTCACCGCTCATCTCTTTGTCAATTCGCTGTAGCCGTTTTACCAGGCAGCGTATGCTGTACACCCGGTCTTTGTTCTGCCAGATATCATCAATGATCTCTATGATTGTGCGAGTTTTGGCAATCGGTTTTACCGCGGTAATTGCAGTTGCATTGCGGAAAAACTCCAGCAGTGTCCCGTCAAAGCAGTCGAATACCGTAAAATGGGATTTATCAGGGAATCGCTCACCCTTGCGAGTACCACGACCAAGCATCTGTTCGAAGAGAATACGAGACTTGACCGGTCTGAGGAAAACGATGAACTCCAGATCCGGAATGTCAACGCCAGTTGAGAGAAGATCTACAGTGACAGCAATGCAGGGATTTGGGCGGTTGCGAAATTCTCGAATACGCTGCAACGGGCGATCTACCCTGCCGGTAATTTTAGCGGCAAAGGCTTCTCCGCGGTTAAAGATCTCTCTGGCCATTTCAACCAACTGGTCGGCATGGGAGGTGTGAGGCAGGTCGTTAGCTGCAAATATCAGGGTTTTTGGGAAACGGCCATATTTCAATTCATGTTCGTCGCAATAGGTTTTCAACTCTTCCAGAATTTTACGGTTTGAATCCGGTACCGTAACCTTGGATTCAAGTTCGGTGACTTCGAAGCCACGATCATCTTCCATATTGTCAAGCTGCTCGGAACCGTTGGCGGTGTCCACCAATCCGACCAGTTCTCCTTCTTTCAGAAAAGCACCACTCATACGGACTTCGGAACGAATCGCCACTACATCATAATCAACCAGATGACCTTCACGTACTGCACGTTCGTATTCGTAACGGTAGACGAGATACTTGAAAAAGGTAGTTGTGTGTGCTGCCGGAGTGGCTGTCAGGCCGATTTTTGTTGCATCAAAATAATCGAGTGTCGCTCGCCAGGTGGCAACTTCCTGCGCCGTATAGCCACGGTGACATTCATCGGCAATGATCATATCAAAGGCATGAATCGGTATCTCAAGTTGGGTTGCATCATCTTCCTCGTCGCCTTCACCACCGAAAGCGGCGCTTTTGCCGAAAAGGTTGATAGTCATCCGTTGAATGGTGCAGATATAAAGAAAAGTGTCGCCCGTCTTGGGAGCTGTCAGGTAACGATTAGGAAGCACCTTCGAATCAAACTTTTCTCCTTCTTCAAAATCACCAGTCTGAAAGCGCTGGCTGAAAACCTCGAAAATTTTGTCAAACTTGAGGCCTGCTTCCGGTTCAAAAGCGGCAAACGAGCGCACCGCTTGAGCGGCAAGCGCTCGCCTGTCCACCAGAAACAGGATTCGTTTTGCTACACCGGACTTCATCAGACGATACACCTCGTTTACCATGGTGAAGGTCTTTCCGGTTCCGGTAGCCATCGCCACCAGCATGTGGTGTCTGCGTTCCGTTATGGCTTGTTCGATTGCGGTATTGCAATCCTGTTGATAAGGTCGAAGGCGTTTGTGGTCATTGGGAAGCAGTTTCAGCACTCCACAGGCAGCATCAAGATTCTGAGTCAGTTTTTCTTCAAGAGCAGCAGGAGTATGAAACGCTTTGATTTCACGTGATTGATTGTTTGCATGGCGAATATCATGGTGCCGGATCAACTCACCATTTGTGGAATAGAGGAACGGTACATGGTAACTGCTAAAAGAGAGGGTGTTAGAGGTTGCGCCACGCGAATAGCGCTCTGACTGTGTGAGAACATTTTGCGGGCCAAGTGAGAGTTTTTTGGCTTCGACAATGCCGAGGATTCTGCCACCAGAGCAGAGGGCGTAATCGGCAGGACCATTGTCGGTTGGATACTCTACAATGGCGCAGTTGTTATAAGATGTCAGCGCCAGTTTCGGGTTGTAATCACAAACTTTCCACCCAGCAGCCTTCAGTTTTGGGTCAACAATGTTACGTCGTGTAAGCCATTCGGAATTTGCAGGAGAAGCAGCAGTTCGACGGGGCATTTACCCTCCAATGTAAATTCATTACAATAATGGCATATCAATAAGTTACATAATTACCACATCCCAAATACAATGCAACTGCTGAATTATTTATTGAATTATGTTTTCAAAGCATCCGCTTCAACTGTCAACATTAGTCAATAGGAGCATAATCTCTTCTTGAACCATTTTTATTTCCACCAGTCGTTCCTTGCCAAGTTGCTCAACAGCATATTCTTCACTATAAATCAGCTCAGTCATCCTCATGCCGGGTACACAGGTTGCCATTTCCGATAGTGCTGACCTCCCTTCATGATCTTGATATGTCGGATCGGCACCATTTTGAAGCAGTATTTTTACCAGTTCAAGTTGGGCGCGGCAGGTAGCCTGCATGAGCGCCGACCAGCCAAAGATTGATACGCAGTTCGCCGGAGCGCCCCATTTAAGTAATAGTTCTACTTTTGCAACTTCCTCGGAATAAACCGCATCAAGAAGTATAATACGAAACAGGTTCGCATCAATGGTCTGATTCCGAAACAAATTCTCTACGCTTGCCAGATCAGCGTCCTTAACTATCACCCTGACAGCTCTTCGTTCAATATTTTCCGGGAATAGTGTGTCATAGCACAAATGTTTGAGTGCGTAATCAGAAGCACTGTAGCCATACCGAGTAATTACATCTTTGTCAGCACCAGCATGTAGTAGTATGGACAAATTTTCATTGTTGCCAGCAGAGTGAAGTGCCAGCATCAAGGCTGTTTCTCCGACTTCATTACGCATGTCAACTTGAGCACCAGCGGTTAGAAGTAGTTGAGTCAAAGATTCCTTGCCAGGTCGTAAAACAACAAGCATCAACGGAGTTTCACCATCTTTAACTGTGTCGATATCGACTTGTCGACATAGTAACTGTCGAGCTTTCCGGTAATTACCTGTTCTCAATACATCATGCAAAGACATGTCAACATGACCTCATCGCCGTGGATAAGCCACGTTTCTTGTGCATGCGGAACCGTGGTTTCCACTTTGGCTGTATATACTCGGGTGAGTTGATTGTGCTGTCACTTTTTTCATTGGTCATAAATTGGTCCACCAATCGAGGAGGCACAAAACGGATTTGGGAAAAGTCAAACTCCTGCGCTACTACTAAAAAGTTGTCCAGCGGTATCAATGTAAATTGGGATTTATTTAGTTCTTGACTAACTTCGCGCAGATACTGATCCGAAAGCTTTGAGACAGCAGCTATGGATCTAAGTTCTGGCCAAAGTATACGAAAATGGCTGTAGTTTTCATTGGCGAAGCATTCGTTGTAAATACCGATAAGTGCTCGTGCTGTTTCTATTGCTGTGGTTTCCATGGTGTTCCTCCGTCATTGCCTCAAAATCCCACATGAATCTGCTCAAAATCATTTAGACCGTTCTTCCGCTCAACATGGATTAGCTATTTCCCAAAAGAATCATTACTTAATCCAAATTGAGCATTGCCATCTTTGTCAGCTAAGATGATATCCCGGCAAACAGAGTCAATAGTGCTATTAATCAATGTCATCGTCGTCAGAGTTTTCGTCTTCACATACTTTGCTATCATCAGGAAGGTACTGTTCGAGAAATCTGTCCGGCACCATACGGTAGTGAGCAAGATCCCGTTCTTTTACAACCAGGAAAAACTCATCAAAAGGGAGCAAAGAATGACCACTTTCCGAAAGCGTGGTATTGAGGTCTTTCAGGTAGGCATCATCGAGGCGTGGAACAGCCCCCAGGGAACGAAGTTGCGGCCAAGTGATTCGGAAAGGTTCGTATGAATCTGTTGCAAAATTTTCATCATACAGGTCGGAAAGGATACGTGCGGTCTCAGCTGCTGAACGTGGCATAATAGGCCTCCTTGAGTTAATGTTAAGGAGATTATGTCACGATGTGGCGACGAATCACGTCGCTATGAAACAATAATGCAGTTTCTATGTAAAATAGACATACTCACAGTTGAGAGCAAACTTCTGCATTCTTTCAAATATAAAACCTTCCAGATCATAAATCTTTAGTGCCGCCACAAGATAATCTCAAACGTCTAAAATCAATAAACTGTACTTTGTTAAATCAGTTGGCCGATATCATATTATAATCAAGACAATTGTAGACCATTTAGACTTGTTGCATGATGTAATACACTGTTTTTAAAAAGATATTCAATGCGACTCTCTTTGTCGCATAAGTATGAAATAATATTTCCCAGGAGGCTCCAACTGTACATTTCACGTCACTTGGCCGCAGTCCATCGACATGATTATGAATATAAATCGATGCTCCTGAAGTTGATCTGACATTTGAGATATGAGCTGATATGCCCTCCATTACTAAACTCAGTAAGTTCCTAAGTCTGGTGCTGAGACATAAGCCCGATACTATTGGACTGAGCCTCGATGAAGGTGGGTGGGCTGAAATAGACAGACTGGTTGAAAAAGCTGGTAAAGCGGGGATGCAAATGAATGCGGCACTGGTTCGCCAAGTCGTGGCCACCAGTGACAAGCAGCGCTTTTGTATCAGCCCTGATGGAACCCATATTCGAGCCAACCAGGGGCATAGCATACCTGTTGAGCTTATGCTGAATGAATCGCAGCCGCCAGATCTTCTGTATCACGGCACCGCAATACAAAATATTCGCTCAATTCGTAACGTGGGGATACGTCCGGAAAAACGTAACTATGTCCATCTTTCACCAAATGCAGAGATGGCCTTTAAGGTAGGCGGGCGGCATGGCAAACCTGTCGTATTGACTATCTTGGCAGCGGATATGTTTCAAAACGGCATCAAGTTCTTTCTTTCTGAAAATGGCATCTGGCTTACAGATTATGTAGCACCCGAATATCTGATTAGATAGGCAGGTGGGATCTCATTCGATACGCAATTGCCGACATACATGGTGGTGTGAAAACATTTCAGGCTCTTCTTCGCACTCTGAATCTTCGCCGAAGTGACCATTTGATCACGTTAGGCGACTATGTTGATCGTGGACCGGACAGTAAAGGAGTTATTGACACTCTTATGGAGTTGCGGGAAGCGGGCTTTACGATCACCAGCCTGCGGGGTAACCACGATGAGATGATGCTCTGCTCTGTGACAGATACCAGTGATTATGTTGCCCGCGCTTGGTTTGGAGATTGGAGCAAAAGTTTTAATATCAATGATCCCAAAGCCCTGCCGGAAAAGTACGTGAACTTTCTGGAGTCACTACCTTTAATGGCAGTTGAGAACGATTATGTTTTCGTACATGCCGGCTTGGCTTTTGATACTCCTGATCCAATCGCTGACTCTCAGCCGGATCACATGCTATGGCATGAAACTGGTGTTCCTGATAAACGCAGACTTGGTGGTAGAGTAGTCGTCACGGGGCATCTAATCAGGCAGATTGAAGTAATCAGGCAGTCATTGAATACGGATCGAATTTACCTTGATAATGGTGCCTTTACCGGTGATCTGCCAGAAAAGGGTAACCTTGTTGCGCTAAATCTGGATTCGAAAGTATTGATACTTCAACCATGGCTGGATAGAACTACGGGTAATAGTTTTAAGTACATCAGGGGGGTATATGCTTGAAATAGACGAAAGTACAATGCACGGAGCTAAGATCAAGGTCATTGGAGTGGGTGGTGGCGGGAATAACGCTGTTGAAGCCATGATTGCCAAAAACTTACTGAATGTCGAATTTATCATAGCCAACACTGATGCGAAGTCGCTCAGGGCATCACAGGCAAAGACCAGGATTCAACTCGGAACGAAGCTGACTAAAGGACTTGGCGCTGGGACCAGACCTGACGTTGGAAGAGAAGCAGCAATAGAATCACGTGCTCAGCTGCTTGATTCTCTACGGGGGGCCGATCTGGTGTTTATTGCTGCCGGGATGGGTGGCGGAACTGGTACCGGTGCGGCACCGGTCATTGCAGAAGTCGCACGTGAAGCCGGTATTCTCACTGTTGGCATCGTCACTAAACCATTTACCTACGAAGGCAAGGTGAAAACCGAGATTGCCTTAAAGGGAATCGCTGAACTCAAAAAACATGTGGACTCACTGATAATCATGTCGAATGACCGGTTGATCAGCCTTGCAAACAAAAACATATCTCTGTTCGATGCCTTTAAACCAGCAGATGATGTTCTGCGTCAGGCGGTGCAGGGAATATCCGAAGTGATTATGTCTAAAGGACTCATAAATTTGGATTTTGCCGATATCAAAACCGTCATGAGCGTGCGTGGTATGGCAATGATGGGTATAGGCGTCGGTTCCGGGGCAGACAAGGCCACCGAAGCTGTCAAAATGGCAATCTCAAGCCCGATGCTCGAAGATAACGATATTTCCGGGGCAAAAGGTGTGTTGATAAATTTAACTGGTTCATCAAGCATGTCTATGGACGATTTCAACACAGCAAACCGCATTGTCACTGAGCGAGTGCATGAAGGTGCGACTATAAAAATAGGAGTCGTACAAGACGAAAGCATGGGTGACGAAATCAAGGTTACTGTGATTGCGACTGGCTACGGAGAGAAGTTTGAAAATGACCATGGCAAAAAACAGATCAGGGCGTATGGTCTGAGAAGTAATATCGATCCACGCAGTGCAAAATATCGAGACATCCCAACATATCTGCGAGATCAAAACAATCACGAGAAAACCAGTAGTCTGAAACCGGTTCCCAAAATTCATGAAAATGACGAAGACGACTATCTCATTCCGACTTTTTTAAGGAAGCAGGTGGATTGACCTACTATTTAAATTACAGCAACGAATCAAGATGTTGTAACCCGGCAAGCGCCCCATAGGTCTTGGACTTGTGGGGCAATTAATTTCTGGGTCTCCACGCTTATTCCAAAAACAAATATTAGGTGATATTTCGCGATCATTCCTGAGGCTTAACATTGTAATATTTTGGCGTCATGGTATGTCGCATGAGTACGATACAGTCTATCCAGTCAAAAATGTCGGTTCAATTTTGCTGACGGAATTTAAAACATCTCCTTTCTCAAGGAGTAAATGGCTGGAGGGGACAGTGGACGCTATCTGTAAACCGGATTACGACAAACGGGTAAAAGCGAACTTAGAAGCAGAAAAAGCAAAGAAAAAGGCAAGTGAAGCAAAATCAAAGGAAGCAGATAAAATTGTAATTCCTGAAATTGGTTACCACGATGTGTACGGGGTCTGGTTCTATGGGCAATTAAAAGAAATCATCCTCAAGGTCGGAGCTGAACGATTCGAAGCCAATCTTGATAAGACAATGCATGTCTTCGTTGACATCGAGCCGAAGAAAATCAGTGAAGGTGTGCATGATATTTTGGTGTATGGCCACCAGTGCCGTTTATACAAGTGGATGGGGCAGGGCTACCATAGAGGATTAGTAGTGCTGGCAGATGATGAATCTGCAAACAAAACTGCTGAGAGATACCGTCAAAGTTGTACCTGGTCTTGGAAATTGTAAGAGATGCGGAGGGAGGTTTTATAGCGACAGAAGTTGTCGTGTCATTATGCAATAGTAGCTCATAACATATTCTCGGAGGCTACTCATGGCACGAAGAAGACTTTTCAATAAACTCAACATACCCGCCAAACTGGACAGTGAAACCCGTAAATATATGCCTCTTTTCGGCACGTGGTTACTGGATATGGCAATTGTACTTAACTGGCATAAACCAACTTCTCCCCGGTACTGGCCTGATATCTTTAACGACAATGACTTCTGTGCATTGACCGGTATGACGCCTATGGATGAAATTGACGGAGAAGATGATTCCAAAAAAACAATTACATTGATTCAGTGCCGCAAGGTTCTCCTGAACCAGCGGGAGCAACTGCAAAAAATGAAGTTATCGCCACAGTTGCCGTTGTTTAAAAATGTTGAATTACTGGCAAAGCTGCTTGAGTTAAGCGAGGCAGACAAAGCAGTGATCACTTTTGCAGCCGGGTTGAGCATGTTCCCCGAGTTTAACAATGCCATTAGAGGAGCTAATCAGAAAGTCGCCATGCAATCATTTTGTCGATTGATGGCTCTCTTAACTGGCATAAATGAGTCAGAAATGAGCCGTGCCTGTGCACTGGACAGTCCTTTGGTCAGCAGTGGTTTAGTGAGAATCAAACGGCAAAGTTGTGACCTTGAAGACAAGATCAGTTTAATGCATGGTCTCGAAGGTGTCATGCAAACTGCACATGAAAAGATTGATGACCTGGTCGCCTGTTTCATGCGGCGTGCAGCTGCACCCAGCTTGACACTGGATAACTTTCCGCATCTGCGCACGGACAGGACCATGTTGACAGAGTATCTTGGCAATGCCCTTCTCGAGAAGACCATCGGAGTAAATGTGTTGCTGCATGGAAAACCGGGTGTGGGTAAAAACGAGTTTGTTCAGGCTCTTGCAGCAGAGCTTAATGTTGATCTCTACGAAGTTTCGTATTCCGATCAGGATGGTGACCCAATTAAAGGTACGGCTCGTCTTCAAGCGTATTCTCTGTGTCAACGCCTGCTGGCTCGGGATCAAAATGCCATGTTGCTGTTCGATGAGGTTGAGGATGTGGTTGGTAGTGGCAGCAGTATGTTCAGCCATTTCTTCGGTGGGGACGAAGATGATGAACAGACAGGGAGTAATCGCAATGGTAAGGCATGGATCAACCGGACGCTGGAAAACAACCAGGTGCCAGCCATCTGGATCAGTAACAAAATCAGCCAGATTGATAACGCATATCTGCGCCGCTTTGATTTCTCGGTTGGTTTCCCAGTGCCACCGCACAGTGTGCGTATCAGTATGGCCCGGCATCATTTGGATTGTTTTGAACCTCCACAAAATTGGGTGGAGCGACTTGCTGCCAATGAAGCTATTACACCAGCCCAATTTGAGCGAGCGGCAAAAGTTGCCCGCATTGCCAGCAGCGGCG
>JAQTXD010000131.1 GCA_028688955.1 Desulfuromonadaceae bacterium | reverse complement strand
TCCACAATCCGGAATACGACATGCTCGGTCGTGCCGGTTTGCGGGATGGAATCAAGAACCCCCGAAGTAAGCACCTCTACATGGATGATCCCTTCTACGACGGAGGCAAATACGTTCTGCTGCCTGCGGCCAAGGCGGATGTGGCAGTGCGGAGTGTACAGCAGGCCGGAGATGAGGGGACAGTACGTATTGAAGGTCAATATTACTCGGACCCGATCGTTGCACGCGCGGCGGACATAACCATCGCCATTGCCGACGAAGTCGTACCAGAAGCATATCTACGCCGCGATTCGCACCATAATACAATACCCAGTTTCGAGGTTGACTATATCGTCGAATGCCCCTGGAATGCTCATCCATCCGGCATGTTCGGCAGATACGATGTTGACGGAGACTTCCTTCGCCATTTCTTTCAGCATACCCGCACGCAGGAAGGATTTGATGCTTTCGCACAGGAGTGGATACATGGCCTTGACCACAACTCATACCTGGAAAAGCTAGGTGTCACGCGCCTGCAGAGTCTGCAAGCCAATACAGCGCTTAAGTACAGCACTAACAGAGGAAAGGGGAAATAATCATGGGCGTTACTACCGACTATGCAACATCTGAAGAATACGGCCTAGCCGACCTGTTGTGCTGCGCAGCATCCCGTGAAGTCAGCGATAACGAAATAGTCTTTGTCGGCACCGGACTGCCAATGGTGGCCATCCTCTTAGCCCAGAAGACCCACGCCCCCAGCCTGAAACTTATCTTCGAGGCAGGAACCCTGGACGGCCGTCCGCCTGAGATCCCAACCTCGGTTGGAGATGCAAGATGCGAAGTCGGATCATCTCTGGCCTCCGGTCTCTACGACGCATTCAGCATAAATCAGCGCGGTTACGTTGATCTCGGATATCTGGGCGGCGCAGAGGTAGATGAGTACGGAAATGTCAATACCACGGTGATAGGTGACTATCTTGATCCGGAATTGCGCCTTACCGGTAGCGGCGGCAACCCGGATATCAACTCGTTTGCCAGACGAACCGTGTTCATAATGGTTCATGAAAAAAGGCGCTTTGTACAAAACGTCAGCTATATCACGAGCCCCGGCTGGAGATTAAAAAACTGGCCGACCGGCGAGTGGGTACATAGAAGGGAACTGTACGGGGCTCAATTCCGGGGAGGGCCTTCGGCTGTCATCAGTACGTTGGGGGTTTTCCGTTTTGCGGAAGATTCCGGGCGCATGTACCTGGATACCTACCATCCGGGGACAACGGTGGAACAGATCAAGGAGCAGTGCCAGTTCGATCTGGATGTCAGCAGGGTCTCCGGAGAAACGCTCCCACCGACAAAGAATGAGCTCCATCTCATTCATGACGTGCTTGACCCGAATGAGATATTTATTCCAAAGGTAAAGAAAAAATAGCACATCATTTTCAAGGCCGAAGGGAGATGGTCTCCTTCGGCCTTGAAAATGCAAATTGAGGTTTCATACACGGAGATGACCGCTGGATGGTGCACCTCAACAACGATATTCACCGTATTACCGGCTTTCAAACACCTCACGGACCTTTGTCGCCAAATCAGGTAAAGAAAACGGCTTCTGTATGAAGTGCACCCCGTTATCCAGCACTCCATGCTTCGTGATAATGTCGGCAGTGTAGCCGGACATGAAGAGACACTTCATGTCCGGGTGGCTTGGAAGAAGCACTTTTGACAAGTCACTGCCGTTCATCTCCGGCATAATTACATCGGTCATAAGCAGGTGAATCTCACCGGCATGTTTTCCGGCTATCGCAACAGCTTCGCCAGGAGCATGCGCTGCCAGCACGGTATAGCCAAGCTTTTCAAGGAGAGTTGATGTGAGTCTCAGAATAGCCGCTTCATCTTCTACCAGGAGAATGGTCTCCTTACCGTGGGGGGATATTGTCACTGGCTCTTTAGACACCGGCACTGCGGTTTGTTCTTTATAGCGGGGGAGATAGATCGAAAAGGCAGATCCCAGCCCCGGTTCACTGTAAACACTGATATGACCGTTGTTCTGTTTGACAGCACCATAGATTGTGGCCAGTCCCAGACCGGTACCCATCCCCAACTCCTTGGTCGTATAGAATGGTTCAAAAATATGGGACTGGGTTTCCTTGTCCATTCCGCAACCGCTGTCATTCATAACAATTTTTACATACTCCCCTGCCGCACATCCGATCTGATCTTCGGACTCTTTATCAACCGTGACATTGCCCGTCTCAATGGTAATTTTACCGGTATCAGCTATTGCATCGCGGGCATTGACGCTGAGGTTTGCCAGAATCTGGTCTATCTGTGACGGGTCGATCTTGATCTGCCAGAGATCAGGAGCCGGCAGCCAGATAAGCTGGATATTCTCGCCGATTATCCTTTGGAGCATCTTGAGCATCCCCGTTATTGCCTCGTTAAGGTTCACGACCTTGGGATCCACCGTCTGTTTTCTGGCAAAGGCCAGAAGTTGTCGCGTCAGGTCGGCAGAGCGATGTGCGGTGGCGCTGATTTGCTTAAGATGGCCGGCAACGGGATTGGAAGCATCAATTTCCAGGAGACTCAGCTCTGCATACCCGCTGATGATTGTCAGCATGTTGTTGAAATCATGGGCAACGCCCCCCGCGAGTCGGCCGACAGATTCCATCTTCTGTGACTGAATCAGTTCCAGCTCCATCTTCTTCTGGTTGGTAAGATCAAGTCCGATACAAATTACAAACTTTTTCTCACCGAGCATCAGATGTGAAACCGTTAAATAGCTTGGAATGGTACTGTTTTTATAAACAATATCAGCCTCGAAATCTGTTTCGCCACCATCAGATATCTCGTGGAATGCTGCCACCGCGACCGCTTTGTGCTTATCAGCAAACCAGTCAAAGGGATTTTTATTTAATAACTCAGCGGCGGAATATCCGGAGTCTGCTTCAAGATTTTTATTCCATCTCACGAGACGCTTACCATCTTCATACGCATGGAATGTACCTGGCAAACTGTTTATGACAGTATCAGAGAAGGCAGTTTCCTTTTTTGCCGTGATATCCAGCAGATTTTCTCTCCGGTAAAACGTGAATAGACCGAGCATGCCAATTCCCCAGATCATGCCATGGGCAACGGTAATGTTAGTGCTGAGCGTCCTGTGGCCCATAAGGATCTGCTCCATTGGTACCGAACTGCCGATCCCTCCCCGAATGTCTCCGATCTTGTACCCCTGTTCTGCATGACAATTGAGGCAGCCGGCTTCAACCAGAAATGGCCTCATCATTCGTAAATACGGCTTTCCCTCAATCAGACTAATCTCAAAAAATTCATTTTCACCGCTTTTCTCAAATCTTTTCAGTATTTTAGTCTCCCACGGATCGGGCGCGTTTTTGGGATTAATCGGCTTCAAACTGGTAATGCGACTTTTACTGCCGTAATCGTCGCCAAAACCATTCTGCATTTCGCGCAGCATGTAGGCCGGATTCATCAAGGTGAGCCTGATTCCGCTGGTAGATTCAAGATCACGGTGAGGGTGTTTGAGATACGGATTCGGAGGTGTTTGATCAGTGGGCTTGACATAAACTCCACCGTGGGAGGTTGCCCATTTTCGGAAACTGATATCTTTCCTGATATTGGCACGGGCGATATACAGCGCATCGTTCACGGTATCATGGCCATGCAGCTGCAGGTTCCAGACAAGGGAACCGACAAGCAGGATTGTCCATACTGCAAAGGAAGCCACCATTTTTCCCATGGGCGAGAAAAGCGAAATATGGGTTGGCCATGAGTACAGTGCGAGAGAAATTCCAAGCATGGCTAATAACATCGCGGTGTGAACCGCCATGACCGTTAACCCCCACAATCCAAAGGTGTCAGTCGGCCACAAAAAATGGCACAGCAGTTCTGCAACAGCTATGATCACCACAGCCAGGCAGATGGTTACAGAGACACACGATTTTTCAGTTGTATCCTTGTTCCAGCCAAACTCAAAGGCTATTGCCAACATCAAAAGACAGAAGGCAGTCGCCGGTGCCATGAGCCCCGGATGTGAAGTCCCAACCGCACCGACCGGCTCTGTAAATAGCCACTGGTCAAACCCGGGGTGCCAATCAAAGATAATTTCGCTCAGTGTCAGTGCGCCGATCAGTCCGGTGGCCAATGAACAGAGGCGAGCCGCACGATACGCCATGATGTTGGAGGAGAGATTCAACAGCACCAGCGCCATTCCAAAAAAGACAAACCCCAGGGCGGAATTGGCTTTCATTGAGACCCAGATTGGCTGAATGCTCTTTAAAACAGGAATATCGAATGCCCAGCCGAAGAGGACAGCCACCCCGATAATAACGGATACCACACCCGCTGCAAGGGGTAGTGATATACGGCTCTTTTGCTCGGTGCGGGTAGTTTCCATAGGTAAACCTTATTTCAGGATAATTCCTCTTGAAGGTAATGCCAACGCATTGAGCATACCAAAATATTTCACATGCGAAAGGGGACACATTTAATAATGGCAAACTTTGATTCAAACATCCTGTCTTCACATATGACGTGGAACCATTTACTTCACCGGGATGTCGTTTTCCGTGCCATTGCATAATGCAAACCGGAGGTACGGGGCAGCATTTTTATATGCGTTATCATCGCACGTGGGCCATACCTTGGTGTTGTACAACAGGTACTCCATTCTCGCAAAATACATATCGTACAGCTCTTTATACGGTGGCAGAAACACCTCACCGCCCTCGGAACTGCGTACTGACAGAGTCGTCTTTATGAATCGGCGGTTGATAGCCACTGCTGTCAAAGTATATTCAATACTTCCGACTAAAACCGGTGACGCGTCATACTGCCTGATGACTGTCATTGACGTGTCAGTGTAGCTCAGGTTGGCCCGATTCCTATCCGCGACTTTAGCACCCGCCTGCAGGACTTCATTTACAGAGCGATTCGGAAAGGTATGGGTTGTCATTGCTGCCCATTCAGCCTGTGTCAATGTATGGGGTCCACACCCGAACAAGACCAGACTAACAACTGATGATAATAATAAAGTTTTCATCTCGACTCCGCGTACCAAAATATGGCGCAACTATATGCTGATTGGTCATAAAAATCCATCCATAGCACTCTGACGTAACCCAGGTATGACCACGCTTATCAGAAATGGTACATCGAACCCATATAAATCCAGCATCAGACATGAATGCCGATGTCCAATTCTGTTCTAGTAACGCCGTGTTGAAAAAACATGAAAAAGATGTAGAGTTGCAGCATTGGCATGAAGCATAAATATTTCTACGCAGGACGCAACGAGCATGAGGGGACCCAATGGACCATAAGCTTAAAGACCTTCTGGATATTCCGAGATTGAGGGAGTTGCTTGATACATTGGACGAAATCCACAAAGTGCCCTCTGCAATTATCGACATTGAGGGAAATATTCTGACAAGCAACTCGTGGCAGGAAATCTGTACAAAATTCCACCGCATAAATCATGATACGGAGTTGCTGTGCATTGAAAGCGATATGCATATTGGAACCGAACTTGATTCAAAAACGCCGCATGTAATCTATCGAT
>JAQTXD010000130.1 GCA_028688955.1 Desulfuromonadaceae bacterium | reverse complement strand
GGGAGGGTGAGATTGTGACGCTTATCGGTGCCAACGGCGCCGGTAAAACAACCATACTCAATACCATCTCCGGTGTTACGCCCGCCTCTGCCGGTGAAATCATGTTTTGCAAGGAAGGTGTCACCGCGCTGGCGCCGGACAAGGTTGTACAGCGCGGCATCTCCCAGGTTCCCGAAGGGCGTCAGGTCTTCAAACCGCTCTCCGTAGAGGACAATCTTCATCTGGGGGCATATCTTCGTTATCGCAGCAGGGAAGGTAAGTCTGCCATCAACAAGGATATGGAAAAGGTGTTCACGCTGTTTCCGCGCCTTGAGGAACGACGCAAACAGCTGGCAGGCACCATGTCAGGAGGCGAGCAGCAGATGCTTGCCATCGGGCGAGCACTAATGGCCAATCCCAAGATGTTGCTCCTTGATGAACCGTCGATGGGGCTCGCTCCACTCGTTGTACAGGAGATCTTTCGCGTGCTGGAACGTCTGCGCCAGGAGAACGGCACCACTATCCTGCTCGTGGAGCAGAACGCCAAGGCGGCGCTCAAGCTGGCTGACCGCGGCTATGTTCTTGAAACCGGCAAGGTTATTCTTGAAGGACCGGCGGACGAATTATTGGAGAACGCGGAAGTCAAGCGTGCCTATCTCGGCAAAGACAAGAAGGAAATGTGGGAGCGATAACAACTTCATGCACATCGCCCCATATCTGAGAAGCACCCAATTACGCTGAGCTTGGTAATAAAGGAATTTTATTAATGCGTTTTCCAATGCGGCTCAATTACGATCTGACAAAATATATCATCAGTAACAAGATCAATAAGATAGATAAGTATCCGCTTGTGTTAATGCTGGAGCCGACTCATCTCTGCAACCTGACCTGTTCCGGCTGTGGCAGAATCCGTGAATTTGCCGATACTATTCAGGATATGATGAGTCTCGAAGAGTGTCTGCAGTCGGTTGATGAATGTCCGGCTCCGGTCGTCACGATAACCGGCGGAGAGCCGTTCCTCTATCCGCACATTCATGAGCTTATTGCCGCGATACTGCAGAGAGGCAAGCATATCTACCTCTGCACCAACGACATTCTGCTTGAAAAAGCGCTTGATCTCATGGAACCCCATCCCAATTTCACCCTCAACATCCATGTTGACGGCCTGGAAGAAACCCACGACCGCATTCTGGAGCGCAAAGGGGCCTTCAGGATCGCAATAGAGGCGATCAAGAAAGCTAAAGAGAAGAGCTTTCGCGTCTGTACGAATACCACGATCTTTAATGATACCAACCTGGTTGAAATCGAGATGCTCTTTAGATGCCTTGAGGAGATTGGTGTTGACGGCTTACTTGTCGCCCCCGGCTTCGGTTATGAAGCGGTTGGTGAAAAGCTTTTCCTTGAACGTCGGGATATAGAGAGGAAGTTTGTCGACGTATATGAGATGAGCAAAAAGCATCGCTTCTACTCCACGCCGATGTACCTCCGTTTTCTCAAGGGGCAAAAGAAGTTGGAATGTACCCCGTGGGGCAATCCTACCCGTAACCCGCAAGGCTGGAAGGCTCCATGCTACCTGATTACGGATGCCCATTATCCAACTTTTGCCGAGATGATGGCAAAAACGGAGTGGGAGAAATACGGAGTGGGTAAAGATCCCCGTTGCGCTCAATGTATGATGCATTGCGGTTTTGAACCATCAGTTGTTCAGGAAATCAGCAAGAGTTGGAAGGATATTCTGGAGATGCTGGTCTGGAATATGACCTGATTAGTGGGCCGATGGCGGTATTTACGTTTCCGGGTTCGTACGATTTCTCGGGAAAGACCATTGTTCTCTGTTGCGCCCATGAAGGCAGCGGCTTGGGAAGCAGTGGGCGTAATATTAAGGAGTTATGTTTAACGGCAAAGGTCTTATCCGGTCTGACTATAAAAGGCGGGACTGTTGGCAGAGCAGACAATGATGTAGCAAACTGGCTGAAAAAACTTGGCTTGCTATAGTAATAAAAGAGTCGAAGGTTTTAGGAAGAAAAAAATGGGCAGGCTGCTTTTTACTAAAGTAGCCTGCCCCATTTTCGTCCCGCTCATCAATGTGGATCAATACGGAACAACTTCTCTTCACAACTAAGCTGCTATGTTCTCTGCACCTGCCAACCGTTGCCCCAAATCAAAGGCACGGTTGCACTCCTGCGGCAATGCCTCTGTGCGACGTTTAGCTTTGTGGACCGGGTCGAAGCTTTCAATCACCACCTTCGAATAATCGTCCACCTGACAGGTGTCAAAGGCACAGATCGACTCGGCAGAACCAAGGAGCAGTTGCATATAGCGCTCATTGGTAGTGAAGATCTGCTCGTAACCGTATTCCTTGCTCCTCTCTTCCGGAACATTCATGGTGTAGATGAAACCGGTCTTCATTTTTTTAGGGAACAACGTTCCGTAAGGCACTGTGTAGGTGAGGTACGGAAACAGCAGGCGCTCGAGAAAGCTGCGTGTTTCACCGGTAACCGTTCCGAAGTATATCGGCGAACCGATGACAAGTGCGTCGGCAGCAGCTATTTTTTCCAGTACTGGTGCCAGGTCATCACTCAGGACGCATTTACCGTAACTGTTGCCTCCGCGTGTTTTGCAAGCAAAACAGCTCTTGCACCCCTTAAAGTTCAGATCGTAAAGATGAAACAATTCTGTTGCAGCCCCTAGCGCTGCTGCACCTTCCAGTGCCTTACCCACGAGTGTCGCTGTGTTCCATTGCTTCCGTGGACTACCGTTGATTCCGATGACGTTCATGTGAACTTCTCCTCTTGTAGTGGTTGGTTTTTGCTTGCCGACCAGCAATCTACGACTAGATAATTAATCTGGACACTCGCGCTTGAGATGCCCCTATACTGCCGTTTGCACACCAATCAAGTCAAGTCCTTGATCCAGAATTGCATGGTGTGGTCCCGTTTGACACCATCGGTCTCACGCCACATGAAGCTGGTTGTTACCCCGGGGAGACGGGCAAAACCGGTACGGGCAAGGAACCGTGTAATGGGTATGTAATCACGCGGGCGCAAGAGGTGATCATCGGGGCGTTCAACGGTGGCGCAGGTGAGTCTGCGGTAGCAGCCGAGAGAACGGATGTGACTTTCAAACAGGTCAAGCAGCTTCCGGCCCAGTCCGCAATTGCGGTAGGCCGGGCGAAGTAGCAGTTCCCCCACGTAATATACCTCATCAAGCGGAAATGATGCCCTGGCAAAGGCGTCAAACATCCGGGCGTCTTCATGGATAAGAGGCATGCCGGTTGCCGCGCCGATAACCGTTAACCCATCATAGGCGAGGATGACACCGGCATCGGGTGCCTCGGCATAAGTGCTCAGGTAGATGAGCTCATCTGCCATTCTCCCTTGATACAGATAGGGATACTCCGGGAAAATGTCGAGACGGAGCGTTGCCAGGTCGTCCAGTGCATCTGCAATGGCAGTCCCAGTCAGCAATTGTTTGGTAATTTCCTTTATGCCGTTCATGTCGAGTCTCTCTACTGACACCTGATTGTGCAAGTTCAGTGATTCCATACGTATTTGTTGTCTATTCCGCAGCGGACATCTGACGGAGTTTCGTAATGTCCCGCAACGGTGGCGACCCGAAAAGGCGACCGTACTCCCGGCTGAACTGCGAAGGGCTCTCGTAGCCGACTTGGAATGCTGCAGTTGCGGCATCCAATGAGGTGTCCTGTCAATAGTGGACACTCACATCTCAGGCGGCCGCCGCCAGTATATTGAAATTCTGTACGAACACGGCCGGTGCTAAATAGCCAAGACGCGAATGGCGCCGTTGGCGGTTGTAGAATATCTCGATGTACTTGCGGATGGAGGCCTCAGCCTCAGCCCAGGTCGCGTAACGGCAGTGATGCACCCGTTCATTCTTGAGGCTTCCCCAGAAGCTCTCCATAGGCGCATTATCATAGCAGTTTCCCCTGCGCGACATCGAGGCCCTCATTCCAAACTGTTCAACAAGCTTACGGTAGCTGTGAGCACAGTACTGGCTGCCTCGATCCGAGTGATGAATCAACCCGACCGCCGGTCGTTTCTGTTGTACCGCCCGAAATAAAGCCCGGCCAGCCAGCCCTCCCCGGTAATACAGTGACCCAGACCTGATTAGGTGCGTTAGGCGCAAAGGTTTGGTTCAACAAGTTTTCAGCCACTGGCAAGTTGTGGTTTGAATTCGTTGTTGCCTTGAACTTGCGCTTCTGCCGACAACGCAGCCCCAGTTCCCGGAGTAAGCGGACAATACGGTCGCGCCCGGCGATAAAACCATCATTAGCCAGCTCTGGTTGCAACCGCCGAGCACCGTAACTCTCGCGAGTGCGCTTGTGGGCAGCCTTGATCGCCAGCTTGAGTCGTTCATCCTCTTGGGAATGTCGCGAGGGTTTTCGCTCCAACCAATTATAATAGCCGTTACGCGATACACAAAAAAGCCGACTCATGACTTTAACTGGAAAATGGAGTCGCCACTGCTTCATGAACGCGTACCGGGAAGTAACTCCCTGGCGAAGTACGCGGTCGCTTTTTTTAGGATATCGCGCTCCATACGTGTCTCGGCCAGTTCCTTGCGCAATCGGAGGTTGTCAGCCTCCAGATCAGACGCTGAACGCGTTCCAGATGCCGATATGTGGCTGGAAGACTTGGCGCTTGCCATCCAGTTACCTAACGTCCCTTTTGGTAGTATACCAATCGAGAGTGTCCGTTGTCTTCAGGTTACCTCAACTTCCTGGGGGGGGCAATTTTGGACGCCGATGGTGGGTCAATTTTCAAAGCCGATTGACAAAGGAGCAGCTGAATCGTTGGGAGCGGCAGGTTGGAAAACTTACGAAGATGGTGAACCGCTTCAGCTTCTAATGTCAGTCTTTGATTTAAAGGACAGTAAACGATAAAAGGCGACCATACGAGGTCGCCTTTTATCGTTTACTGCTCTGTTTCACCTGTTACGGTTTATACACCTTCATCAACGCCTGCGCCATCTCGGCCGGACTATCCGCCACGCTGATGCCGCACTCTCTCAGAACCGCGACCTTTTCAGTTGCCGTCCCCTTGCCGCCGGAGATAATCGCGCCGGCATGCCCCATACGCTTGCCGGGAGGAGCGGTAATGCCGGCGATATAGGCTGCTACCGGTTTCGTCATGTACTCTTTGACGAAACGAGCCGCTTCTTCTTCCGAAGTGCCACCGATCTCGCCGATCATGATGACCGCTTCGGTATCCGGGTCTGCCTGAAACAGCCGCAGCACATCAAGGTGGTTGGTGCCGTTGACCGGGTCGCCGCCGATGCCGACGCAGGTAGACTGACCGAGCCCCAGGCTGGTAAGCTGCCAGACCGCTTCATAGGTGAGCGTGCCGGAGCGGGAAACCACGCCGATCTTGCCCGGTTTGTGGATGTAGCCGGGCATGATGCCGATCTTGCATTCACCGGGAGTGATGACGCCGGGGCAGTTCGGGCCGACGAGGCGGGTTCTCTTTCGCTTCATGAAGTGCTTGACCTTGACCATGTCGAGGACCGGAATTCCTTCGGTGATGCAGCAGACCAGTTCAATGCCGGCATCAA
>JAQTXD010000129.1 GCA_028688955.1 Desulfuromonadaceae bacterium | reverse complement strand
TATAGGTCAGCAGTTGTGCCATCCCCATGATACCGTTCATCGGGGTGCGGATTTCGTGGCTCATATTGGCCAGAAACTCGCTCTTCGCCAGGTTGGCAGCTTCCGCTTTTATCCGGGCCTCCTCAAGTTCCTTCTCATAGCGCTTACGTTCCGTAATGTCACGAGCCGCCGCAAAGACACCTTCCACCTCCCCGGTACTGCCGCGGTAGACAGTTGCGTTATAAAGGACATCGGTGGTTGCCCCGGACACATGCCGGATAACCAGCGGATAGTCTGTCACCTTTCCTTCGGTAAAGACCTTCAGATACCCTGTGCGAGCGACTTCCGGCTCGGTGAAGTAGTCGCAGAAGTCGCTGTCAAGCAACTCCTGGCGCGACCGGCCGGTCACAGACTCGGTGGCCCGGTTGACGTCAGTAATCTTGCCGTCCGAGTTTATGGTCACCAGCGGGTCAAGACTGGCCTCAATCAGACTGCGGACGTAGAATTCACCCTTTTTGAGAGACTTTTCAGCCATCTTCTTCCGCATGCCGAAAGCAAAAATAGTCGCCATCCGCTCCAGGACAGCGATATCATCTTTGCTGTATGGTCTCGCCGCATTGGCCAGTGCTATCTGTCCATCCAGCACATCACCGAAGAAGGCCGGCACCGAAAGAAAGCTTTCGATCGGAATATGCCCCGGAGGAGTCCCGCAGGAACGGTAATCGCCATCAGGGTCATTCGTCATCAGCGACACCCTGTTTTTAAGAACCCAGCCCCAGAGCCCGCCAAATTTTTCAAAAATAAACTCCTTATCCTCAACTCCACACATATCCCAGATTTCATGGGTCATTGTCGGACAGATCAAGTGCCCTGTCGCAGGATCGATATATCCCACGAAACCGAAACTACTCTCGGTCAGCTGTTGAGCCATCTTAAGTGTCTCCAGAGAGATCTCCTCAAGTGATGCCGCAACAAGAACATTTTTAGCATATTCGGCAATGAAGGCATTTCCCGCAATTTCCCTGGCAAGCTTTTCATTCGTCAACTGACGCGTCAGCTCTGCACCGGCACGGGCGGCCAGGATGCGCACACCAGCGGTCGTAAAGCGGGTATTACCCACCGTCTGCCTGCTCGCAAGAACAATCAGACCAAGCGGTTGACCTTCGCCATCAAAAATTGGCTCGCCAACGTAACCGGAGGCCTGGATAGCCGTCAGATTCTGGTTTGAGGGGAAATGCTCCTGCATAAGGTCGCACGCACACTGCCGCCCCTTCTGGATGACGTTTTCACACGAGGTGCCGGCCAGCTCGTACACATAACCCGGCATGACTGGCGTACCATCCAGAATGCCGGCAACCACCCGCACCGAAGTCAGCTCCGGTTCCAGCACGGCAATGTGCACGTAGTCAACCGAAAAGAGTCTCGCCGACAATGCAGCCATCTCCTCCAGACAGCGTTCTCCGTGATCCTTTGAGACGAAGTCAGCGATGGCCAGCAGATTTGCATCCTCCCGCCGACGCCCGGTAATGTCCCGGACGACCGCAGTGACCTCTTGAGTGCCGTTCGGTGCCATGCGAGCCTCGAAATCGTGAACCCCCATTTCCGGCATATCCAACTGGTATTCAAAGGTCTGTACTTTCCCGGTTTCAAGAGTGGCACTGATCTGAGATTCAATCAGATCAGCAAATTCAGGCGGGGTAATGTCCCGGTTGCGCTTACCGATAATAATCGATGCATCCTGATAGTGAAGGTCCTTGACATCAGCCTTATAGTCGAGAAAGACCCCTTCACTGTCCATTCGGAACATCATGTCGGGAACAGCGCTGAGCATCGCCTGCGCCCGGGCATCGCTTTCACGTAGAGCGGTCTCAGCATGGATCCGGTCAGTGACATCGCTCAGAGAAAAAAACAGAAATTCCACATCACCATTTTCCACCATGACCGGCACGATCGTAAAATCCCAGAAACTGACGCCTCGTTCCGGGTGATTGGCATATTCAAAGGGTCTGGCAAATTCCTGATACGGCTGCCTGCTCCGTACCACCTCTTCGAACAGGGCTTTGTTGGCATCAGATGGATAAAAATCAAAATGATTATGTCCGGGAAATTCGGAAACGTCACGCTGATCGGCGTGCGCATACGCCTTGTTGACGCGGATAAAATTGAAATCAATGTCGAGAAGTGCAAGACAAGTCAGGGAATGCTCAAAATATAATTCCAGCAGGCGGGATTGCTTCGCCCTTTCATGTTCCGCTTGCCGGCGTTCGGTAATATCTTCGGAAATTCCCAGCAGGAACTCAGGAGTACCATCCTTGTCCAGAAGTGGAATTTTTCTGGTGTGCAGGATTCGCAGCCCCCTGGCCCCTGTCTGAATAGGCTCTTCCGGGATATCAACCAATACCCTGTTATTAAGGACTTCACGGTCTTTCGTGGTAAAAAAATCCGCCTCCTGGCGGGGAAAAAAGTCGTAATCGTTTTTTCCCAGAAGTTCCCGACGTGCGTACCCGAGCAGATCCTCACCCGCCTTGTTAAATCGTACGAAGCGAAGCTCCTGCGCATCCTTGACAAAGACCATTGCGGGAATATTATCCACGATATTGTCAACAAATGCCTTGCTCTGACGGAGCTCATCTTCCGCGAGTTTCCGTTGAGCAATTTCCCTGTCCAGCCGGGCTGTCTTGTCCCGGGCTTCAAAAGCCGCACACCCCATATCGACAATCATGGCGGCAAGGCTGCCGAGAAACCGGGTCACGCATTTCATCTGTTCTTCATCAACAACAGGAATCTCGGCAAGTGCCGCGAGATAGCTCTGTTCATCAAAGCCATGTTCCCGCGCCTGCCGGCGAAAGCGCTCGATATCGGGGTTATCAAGCAGCAGCTGCCCTGTCGCAAGAGTTGCCACACGGGTTCCTCTGATTATGACAGGAGTGGCACAATCCACTAATCCCAAACAGCATTCTTCGATCGCGATCTGCCCCGGTCGGATTAACTGTTCACATAATCGCTGAATGCTCTCCCTGCATACCATGCCCGTATCCGGGCACGACCGGTGGAATCCGCCACAAAGATCCCGCCATCCCGAAGCGACAAGGACGTTCTGGCCAGAGTGGTCCAGAATGGCGACGGTAAAACCGGTCGCCGCGGTGAACTGTGCAAACAGCTCGTGCAACTTCGTCAGATCCACCAGATCCCTGAAATCGTATTTCCCCTCAATGAGACATGTCTGTGCTTGAGTCATTTATTTCACCGTTCAATTTCCCCTGTTCTGGACAGACAAAAAATCTGATAAATTCTATCACAGGCACCTGTTTCCGCAATGAATCCACCCTCTTCAGCGTGTAACGGTGCAAACCGCAGTGGCGTCACAATCTGCGACGTGCAGTGGTCAGATATATTCCGAGAGAGATCAGACATATTCCCGCAACATGGAACAGCTGAAGCGATTCTCCCAGAAAGATAATCGACAGAAGAGTCCCGAAGACCGGCATCAGATGGATAAACAGCCCCGCCTTGTTCGGTCCCAGTTCGACGACAGCCTGATTCCAGAAGATATATGCCAGTACCGATGGAAACGTTGCCACGTACATCATGCTGCCACAGGAAACAAGATCTGGCGTAAACCGGCCGCCATGACTGAATTCCCAGAGATAGAAAGGAAAAATGACGACAAGGCCGATAGCGACGATGGCGGTAAGAAAGCTCAACGGATGAAGCTCTACTGGACGCAGTCGAAGTCGAAACGTATGTACGGCCCAACAGGCAACCGCCAGGAGAATCCACAAATCCCCCCCGTTAAACCGAAACGCCAGTAAACGACCGACATCGGCGCGGCAGATAATGGTGAGAACCCCCGCGAGAGACATCAGTATGCCGACGGCCTGAGTTCGTGAGACCGGAGTGAGCGCGAATATCCTCGAAATAATTACGATCAGTACCGGAATGATTGAGTTCAGCAACAGCGCATTGGTAGCGGTGGTGGAGTGGAGGCCGATATAGACGAAGGTATTGAAACAGGAGATTCCCAGAATTCCGAACGGGATCAGCTTTTTCCAGCTCTTTTTGAGCAACGGCCACTGGGAAATCAGGTGCCGCATGGAAAATGGCAGGAGAATGAGAAGTGCAAGCGCCCATCGCCAGAACGCCAGGGTGATGGGCGGAATAACCGTGTTAACCGCCCGCCCCAGCACAAAATTACCGGCCCAGAAAAGAGTGGTAAGAATCAGGAGAATATATGGGGAAACTGTGGTGCGCATGGCTTTAGTCTTTACCGGGCATATCGGCACATGGCAAGAAAAAATCCGTGTTACATGGCTAGCGCCCATGCTGACAGTATCTGACATGGTGCATGGGGTAGAAGGAGTTGGTTATGTTTGGAGTGAAACGCCCACATTTATGTCTGATAAAGAAGTATCCAACTCAATCAAATTCACTCAATTTTCAGCTCACATTTATTTGTGCAGTAGGCAAAAGCTACCACGTCTGATTGGCAGATGTGATGGTAACGGCCACTGTGGCCCGCAGCCATTCAAATTTCCCCTTGAGAGCATCAAAATCCGGTCCAGAGGTTATAAACTGTGCCGTACCCTTAATCAGATATCCTGCGCCCGGTCCATACAGGCCTTTTATTTTACTGCTCCCCAGGGTTATCAATACTTCAGGGTTGAAAGCAATATTAGCCTCGGTACGATGCATGTAACCGGCAGGTATCAACAGACGACCATCTTCGGAAGTTCTCAGATAACTGTTCCAGGTGTTGACCATATGTGGGCCATCCTCACCCAATGTTGCAATTGCGACCACTCCATCCTGTTTCATAATTTCCAGCAGTGTTTCCGGGATCATTGTAATTACCTCCTGTGATTTTAATGGTGCCTGACTTGATGTAAGTGGTGGCAAGCATATGCTATGCTTGCCATCATTCACAGTGGCAGTTTTTGTTTATTTTATGGTGGCAGATTATATACTATGCGAGTATGCAGAATAGATGCAACGAGTCGTGTTGACACAAAATAAAACTTCAAAAAGCTGTTCAAACTCGATGAGATAACCGGGGGCACCATGTTCATCCTGAATAGCAATGATCCAGTGCCGTTGTACAAACAACTCTATAATCAGATCAGAGAGCAGATCCTGGCTGGCAAGCTGCCTGCCGAATCCAGACTCCCGTCTGTCAGAGACATGGCCATCGAACTTTCAGCCAGTCGCAACACTGTTGATGGAGCCTATCAGGAACTTTTCGCAGAAGGATACATCTACAGCAGACCACGCAGCGGCTACTTTGTGTCGGCACTTGACCGGGAGGTTGCACCCAGGGCTCCATCTGCTAAAACGGGCAAATACGATTGCCTGCCGGGCCCCCCATCCTGCTTCGCCTATGATTTCCACCCTGCTCGCCTCGATCCGGATAGTTTTCCCACTGAACTCTGGCGAAAATGTTTTATTGAGGGTCTGCGCCGAAACAGCCAGCAACTTGTCGAGTATGGTGATCCCCAGGGAGATTGGGGGTTGCGCTGCTCGATTCAGAGTTATCTGGGACGATCACGCGGCGTGACCTGTGACCCTGATCAAATTATTGTCTGCACCGGACTTCAACAG
>JAQTXD010000054.1 GCA_028688955.1 Desulfuromonadaceae bacterium | reverse complement strand
CCGCTGGAGGTGGAATGGCAGCTTTTCAGCAGGTAATACCGCTGGTATTCATGTTTGCTATATTTTATTTTCTGCTTATCCGTCCACAACAGAAAAAGGCCAAAGAGCATAAGGCCCTTCTTGATTAAATGAAAAAGGGTGACAACGTCATCACGGCCGGCGGGGTACATGGCAAGGTTACTGCGGTAGAAAACGAGCTTGTAACACTTGAAATCGCCAGTAATGTTAATATTAAAATTACCAAGAGCTATATCGCCGCAATCAAGAAAGATTAGTTCAAAATCTGCAAGGAGGAGTAAGCCCTATGCCGAAAGAAACTGGCTGGCGTATAAGCCTGATAGCTGCCTTTGTTGTACTCTCATTTCTCTACCTGACCCCGACTCTGGCAAACAAGCTGCCGTCGTGGTGGGGGAGCATGTTGCCGCAGGACAAGATTCATCTTGGGCTGGACCTTCAGGGTGGAACACACCTTGTTATGGAAGTTGATACTCAGAAGGCGGTTGAAGGGTCGCTCGATCTTGTCGCCACCGACCTGGAAGACACTCTGAACAGCAAAAATCTTCGTTTCAAGCGCATTGCCAGAAACGGATCAGACAAGGTATCTGTTGTCCTGTATGAGAAAAGTACGGCAGATACCGTACAGAAGCTTATCAAGGATAAATATCCTTCTTATGAACAGAGTCCAACTTTCGATGAGGGCGGTTTTGTCGCCATGACATTACGGGTGGGTGAGAAGGATGCCCAGGATCGTAAGGATAAGGCCGTGCAGCAGGCTCTCGAAACGATCCGTAACAGGATTGACCAGTTTGGCGTTTCAGAGCCGACGATCCAGCGCGAGGGTATCAACCATATCGTCGTGCAGCTGCCCGGGATCAAAGACCCGCAGCGGGCTATAGAGCTTATCGGCCGCACAGCACGACTTGATTTTAAAATGGTCCGCGAGGATATCTCTCCGACATCCGGGACCATTCCTGATGATGCTGAGCTGCTCAAAGAAAAAACCGTTGATCCGACAACCGGTGCGGTTACTGAAATACCGATCGTAGTTCAGAAAAAATCCATGATTACCGGTGATCTCCTGACGGACGCTCAGGTCAGAATAGATTCACAGTTCAACCAGCCATATGTTGGCATTGAGTTTAATTCACTTGGTGCAAAATTGTTTGATCAGGTGACAGCAGCGAATGTCGGCAAACGCTTTGCCATCGTTCTTGATAATAATATTCACTCAGCACCGGTTATACGTGAGCGTATCTCCGGCGGCAGCGCCCAGATATCGGGCAACTTCACTGAAAAGACCGCCGCCGACCTGGCGATTGTACTTCGTGCCGGAGCACTGCCGGCACCGGTCAAGATTATTCAGAATGTGACCGTTGGACCGTCCCTGGGAAAGGATTCCATTAACAAAGGGCTCTACGCCGGCCTGATCGGTGTAATGCTGGTTGTCGTCTTCATGGCTGTTTATTATCAGCTGTCCGGTATGATAGCAAACCTGGGGATGGTGCTGAATATAGTGTATCTTATGGGAGCATTGGCTGCTTTAGGAGCAACCCTCACGTTGCCCGGTATTGCTGCTATCGTCCTGCTGGTCGGTATGTCAGTTGACTCAAACGTGATTATCTTTGAGCGTATCCGTGAAGAGCTGAAGTTGGGAAAAACGCCTAAAGCGGCGTTGGATGCCGGCTATGACAAGGCATTTTTAACTATCATGGACTCCCACATAACCACCCTGATTACTGCGGCGGTACTGTTCCAGTTTGGTACCGGTCCGGTAAAAGGTTTTGCCGTTTCCTTAAGCCTCGGGGTTATCATCAATCTGTTCACCTCCCTGATCGGAACCAAGGTGACCTTTGACCTTTTTCTGCACAAGGGTAATGTTAAAAAAATGAGCATATAGGGGGTAACACCGTTCATGGAACTTCTTGGAAAAACAAAAATAGATTTTATCGGTATGCAAAAAATTTCATTTGTCATATCAGCAATTATCTCAATTGTCGGTATTCTCGGCGTCATTCAGGTTGGTCGCGGCGCTGCCAATATGGGTATTGACTTTTCCGGCGGCACCTCAATGCAGTTGAAATTCAGTAAGCCGATATCAATTGCAGACGCCAGAACGGCTCTGCACAAGAACGGCATCGCCAAGGCAGACCTTCAGGAAATAACGGACGGCAATAAGCTGCTCGTCAAGATGGCCGGGGCTGCGGTCGGAAAACCGTCAGAAATGGTTCAGACCGCCTTCAAAAAAGAATTTACCGACAATGCGTTTACAGTGGAAAGTTCTACGGAAATAGGACCATCTATCGGGGACAAGCTGCGGAAGGATACGATGGTTGCGGCATTGCTTTCAATGATTGGAATTATTTTGTATATTGCCTGGCGATTTGACTTCAAGTTCGGGGTCGGAGCAACGTTGGCTACGATGCATGACTGTCTTGCCATGTTTGCCGTCTTCTATCTGTTGAACAAGGAAATCAATCTTCTGTTCATTACTGCCGTGCTGACTATTGCCGGTTATTCACTGACAGATACGGTTGTCGTCTTTGACCGGATTCGCGAAAATCTGCACAAGAATTTAAAAGGTGCATTGAACAAAATTTTCAACGACAGTATAAATGAAGTGCTCTCGCGTACTATTGTTACGTCATTGACTGTTTTTCTTGCTGCCGCCTCACTCTTCTTTTTTGGAGGCGAAGTAATCCATGATTTTGCCCTGGCTCTTTTGATCGGAGTTCTCGTCGGTACGTACTCGTCGATATTTGTGGCAAGTCCGATTGTGGTGCTGCTTGAAAACCGTGCCTTGACAAAAAAAGCACAAACGGCGTAATAAGTCGGTTATCTAACTATACGGAGAGGTGTACAGATGAATAAAGAAACAGCCCTCATAACTGTTGTTGCCCTGATAGTAGGATTGTTAGGTGGATACCTGATCTTCAGCATCAGCAATGCTGGTAAAGCCCAACAGGCGAACTCAGCTATTCCTGCTGGTAGTGGTTCACCCACTGACTATGCACAGCGCATCGCCCAGGCTGAGAAGGTTGTTGCCCAGGACCCGAAAAATCTTAATGCCTGGATTTCGCTTGGTAATGATTATTTCGATACCGAACAGTCACAAAAAGCTATTGAAGCATATGGTAAAGCGCTTGAAATTGACCCGAATAATCCTAATATTCTGACTGACCAGGGGGTCATGTACAGAAAGGTCGGCTGGTACGACAAGGCACTTATCAATTTTGAAAAGGCACAAAAAATTGACCCGAAGCACGTTCAAAGCCTCTTTAACTCAGGAATAGTGTATGCGGTTGATTTGAAAGACCATGTTAAGGCACGGCCGTACTGGAAAAAAATTCTTGAAATTGACCCGAACGGCCCAACCGGCATGCAGGTTAAAAGTATGATGCAAGGCGGCGGTCCGGCTGGTCCTGCCGGTAAATAACAAAAGAAAATCCCCCGATATCGGGGGATTTTTTTTTAACACGGGGATTAAGCCAAGTGCTTAAAAAATGGATTATAAAAAACAGCAACCGCGAAAAATCCGATGCATTGATCACGCCTCTTGAAATCAGTTCCATATCTGCACAGATTCTTTTTAGCAGAGGAATCGAAACAGCAGAAGCCGGAATGCAGTTTCTTACTCCTACTCTTGCAGCCATGCCGGACCCATTCCTGCTAAAAGGCATGCAGTCAGCGGTTGAATGTCTGCTTAAGGCTTTAAGGAGTGGCGAAACCGTTTGCATTTATGGCGATTACGATGTCGATGGAATCAGTGGCACGGCGCTCCTCGTCTCATTTTTACGCCAGGTGGGATTTGCCTGCCGCTACTTCATACCGAATCGGTTTGATGATGGCTATGGATTAAACGAGGAGGCACTGAAACAGATATTTGATTCCGGTGCACGGGTGATCATGTCGGTAGATTGCGGCATTACCGCCGTCAAGGAAGCGGCCTATTGTCAAAACGCCGGCATCGATCTGATTATCACTGATCATCACTCACCGAAAGAGATTATACCGGATGCCGCAGCGGTGGTGAACCCTCTGCAGCCAGGATGCTCGTATCCTTTTAAATTATTGTCAGGTGTTGGTGTCGCCTTCAACGTCCTTGTTGCTCTGCGGAGTCGCATGCGGCAGGAGGGCGAATTCAGTGGATGTGCCGAACCTGATCTTCGTGAGTGGCTTGACCTGGTCGCACTCGGGACAATCGCGGATGTCGTGCCGCTTACTGGTCAAAACCGGACCTATGCATATTTGGGCTTGCAGAAACTTGTTCATGATCGCAGGCCGGGAATTGCGGCACTTAAAAAAGTTGCCGGTGTAGTAGATACGGTATCCTGCGGTCAGGTTGGATTTCGTCTGGCCCCTCGGTTGAATGCTGCCGGACGGATGGAAAGTGCTGTGCCTGGTGTTGATTTGCTGTTGAGCGGGAATATTGAGGAGTGTGCGATTATTGCGGATGATCTTGACGCGGCGAATACTGAACGTCAGACGGTAGAACGGAGGATTCTTGAGCAGGCTGTTACCATGGTTGAAGATAGTGGCCAGTATCCGGACTGCAAGAGTATAGTGCTCGCGTCGCCTGAATGGCATCTGGGCGTCATTGGTATTGTCGCGTCCCGCCTAGTAGAACGGTATCATCGTCCGACTATCCTGATTGCGATTGATGAAAACGGCATCGGCAAGGGTTCGGGGCGCAGTATTCCCGGCTTTCATTTGCTTGAGGCGCTTACGGCCTGTTCCGAACATCTTGACCGCTTTGGCGGACATCGATATGCAGCCGGAATCGGATTGAAAACTGAACAAATTAAAGAATTCATCACTGCATTTGAATCTTCTGCAGCAGATATTCTTGGTGATTCCGAACTGGTGCCGTTGCTTGATATTGACGCCAAAGTATCACCGCTTGACGTATCGATCGCATTAGCGCATGAGTTGAAACGAATGGAACCGTTTGGTGCTGGGAATCCCGAACCGACGCTCGTAATGCGCGGTGTAACAGTCATTGAGCGCCGTACAGTCGGAGATGGGCACCTTAAGCTGCGGGTAGCGGCTGATGGACAGGTTTTTAATGCCATTGCATTCCGGCAGTCAGACTGCATAACCGATGGTCTGCTGGATATTGCATTTTATCCTGAGCTAAATTGCTGGAAGCACACGACAACACTGCAGTTACGCATTAAAGCAATTCGAAAAGCGGAGGAATGATGCAACGAAATGAACGATTTGACAGCGCGGATCGCATCATTAAAATCGGGTTCTGGGTTAATGCCGTCCTGATGATCCTGAAGCTTTCAGCCGGATACTGGGGGCGGTCGGACGCAGTGTTCGCCGACGGTATCGAGAGTGCCTGCGATTTTGTGGCGATTTTTGCGACTATGGTGGCTCTCCGGCTTGGACGTCAGCCGTTTGATGCAAACCACCCGTACGGTCATGGTCGTGCTGAAAGTCTTGCCGCACTGCTTGTCTCACTGGTTATCACCGGAACCGGCGGCTGGATACTCTATGAGTCTGTTATGACGATCATTGCCGGGCACTTCAAATCGCCCGGATGGATTGCTGTGGCTGCTGCCGCACTGACGATTGGTATCAAGGAGTGGTTATACCGATTTTCCACGCGAACAGGAAAGAAGCTCGCAAGCCCTGCACTGCTGGCGATTGCCAAGGACCATCGCAAGGATGCAGTCACATCAGTTTCAACGCTGATCGGCGTTATAGGGGCCTTTTTCGGCCTGGGAATAATGGACCCGCTTGCCGCCGGGCTGACGTCATTCTTTATTCTGCATATCGGCTATCAGACGTTTCGAGAAGCGGCTCATGACCTGATGGACGGTACAGCACCTGCTGATTTTATCGATGCTCTCCAGGGTCTAGCAGAAAGTGTCGAGCATGTTGAGCATGTGCATGAAATGCGCGCCCGTCGCTCCGGTCAATATATGATTGTTGATTTGAAACTGGAAATGGATCCGAATATGACGGTCAAACAATCCCATGATGTTGCCACCAATGTAAAAAAGCTCATTTTTGATCACTACCCTGGTGTTGGTGATGTTATGATCCATATCAACCCGCACGACGAAGAACATGAGGATCTTATCCGTTTATGAAACTGTGGCGTATACTGATATCGCTTGAATTGTGCCTGGGGTTACTGGCGGCGGTGTGCGTCGTTATGTCGGCCGGCTCTTTCAGTCTGTCAGGTGAGTATGCGGCCGCTATTAATGGCATGCCGCTGTTTGAGTGGCTGCGTGTAACCCCAACCGTGATTTCCTGGTGGCTCTGGGTTATCCTCGTTCTGCTTGCCATGCTTGCAGGTAACACGGTTCTCTGTGCTTCAGAAACGCTCAGATTGCGTTGGGGAAAATCCGGGTTGGTGCCATTGATCGCTCCGCAGTTGATGCATGCCGGCTTTCTGCTGATCGTTCTGGCTCACCTGATGAGCGCTCTGGGGTCGTCTCTTCATTCAGTGCAGGTAATGGAGATGAATGTCGCTGCATTACCTGACGGCAGCAAATTCGGTGTGGCTTCCATCTCAGTGAAAACCACACCGCAAGGGATGCCGATCGGCTTTAGCAGTGAGTTAGTGGTAAACCTCGACAAGCCTTCCGAACGTGTAACAATCTCACCCAACCATCCCTGGTTCACCAACGGATTTGGAGTGTACATAAAGCAGGCGGAAGCTTTTCCGTTCAAACGGGCGCTGCTGGAAATTCACCGTGAACCGGGCGCTGCCATGGCCTTGGCCGGATCGGTAATATTTATTATGGGAAATGTTCTGCTGGTATTTTTCAGGTCTAAACGCCCCGAAGATGAGGTGTACTGATCCGGATATCGTCTGCTTATGCCGGAAGATACAAGAAAACTACGCCCCGCTTCCTTCTTGGAATGCGGGGCGTAGTTGATCTATCCGTACCATAACTTAGTGCAACTGATGTACGAAGAGTCCACTGCGCAGCTTTGGCTCGAACCAGGTTGATTTTGGCGGCATGATCTGATCCTGATCAGCCAATTCGATTAATTCGCGAATGGAGGTTGGATGGAGGGCGAACGCAACAGCGAATTCTCCCGAATCCACCAGTTTGACAAGTTCGTCGGTGCCACGGATACCACCGATAAAGTGAATTCTTTGATCAGTACGCGGGTTGTGAATGCCGAGCAGCGGGTCCAGCAGGTTGTTCTGCAGGATGGAAACATCAAGACGTGCAACGGTATCCTGCTCATTGATAAAACTCGGGAGAGTTTCCAGGAGGTACCATCTGTCATTCAGGTACATGCCGAACTCATGGCGATCGGCCGGCGCAACCGGTACAATGGATGGGGTGACTTCAAAACGTTCTCTGACCAGGGCAATGAACTCGGCAGCAGTGCGACCATTGAGATCTTTCACCGCTCTATTATAGGGCATAATATGAAGCTGGTTTTCAGGGAATATGACCGTCAGGAATGAATTATATTCCTCGCTGCCGGTATGCGATGAGTTTTTATCACGGCGAAGATTACGGACGCGGCTTGCGGCAGCACTGCGGTGGTGCCCATCGGCAACGTACAATCGGGGTATTGCCGCAAACAGGGAGATCAGACGTTCAATTAGTACCTGGTCAGCAATAATCCATGCTGTATGTCCAACTCCATCTTCAGAGACGAAATCATATTCCGGTATGCTACCAGTAACTTGCTCTATGATGTTCTCTACTTCAGGACAGGAGCGTGAGAGGTAGAATACCGGTTCGTCATTGGCATCAAGAATGTCAATATGCTTGACTCTATCCTCTTCCTTATCCGCTCTCGTATGCTCATGTTTCTTGATGATACCCTGCTGGTAGTCATCAACACTTGCACAGACGACAAGACCTGTCTGGCTGATTTCACCCATGCGCTGACGATAAACGTAGAAACATTCCTGAACATCCTGCGCCACAACTCCACGGCGGATAAATTCTGCCAGGTTCAGTTTCCCCTGCAGATATACGGAGTCGTCATGGGGATCTATTTCGCGCGGAAGGTCAATTTCCGGCCGGGAAATGTGGAGAAAACTGTTGGGATTTCCAGCAGCCATGGAACATGCTTCCTCGACATTCATCACGTCGTAGGGGAGGGCAGACACCTCCCTGGCCAGATCTTTTGGTGGGCGTAACGCCCGGAATGGTTTGATTATTGCCATGCACAGTTCTCCATACCTGCTAAAAATATCTGCGTGCGCCTACAAAACGTTTCTCAAAATAACTTTCATTTACTGCCGATACGCGTATTTCCTCTCCCCGTCGAGGAGCGTGTACAAATTTGCCGTCTCCGACATAAATGCCGACGTGATTAATTGCTGAGGGGGAAGAACCAAAGAAAACCAGATCGCCGTCTTTAAGGTCATCTTTTGTGATCGTGTCTCCGGCCTTAAACTGCTCGTGAGATGTCCGCGGAATGCTGAGACCGCAGAGATTGTACACCGCCCTCACAAAACCGCTGCAATCCATGCCTTCGACAACATTGTCGCCACCCCAGCGGTAAGGAATACCGACAAAACGCTCTGCGGTACGGGCCGCGATAGCCCCCATATCCTTTGAATCCGACGCGGGCTTTGTCGAAGTTTTTAACACTATATTGTTCGGTACAACCGGCTTGAGTGGTGAATTACGAATTTCGTCCGGTGGTGATTTTTGATATCCGGGACCTTTGGGTGTGGTAAAGACAATATTGTTGGGAGGAGCGATATAATAGCTGTTAATCAGGTGTTCGGCCACCAGTTTTTTCGCAGTAACTCTAGCCTTTTCTTTACTTGGGAAGTCACCAAAACGCACGGCATACATGCCGTTGTCTTTACGAAAATAAAATGCTTCAAGCCCTTTTGACTGGAGTTTGTTCGTAAATCTTTCTGCATTTTTCACATCTGCAAATGCGCCCATCTGTATTGCATAGCCAAGCCGGCTGATGCCGGTGGATTTTGCAGCGTATGCTGTAGTCAGGCAGGTGCAGATGATCAGGAAAATCAGATGTATTCGAAATATCATGGCGCGCCAATAAGGGAGTTGATGTGAAAATGCAGTCCGGGCACGATACTAGCCGCAATTTGAGTAGGGGTAAAGCAGAAATTTAGAGATTAAGAACCTTATGGCATTGACAGCAACCACACTTTTAGGGTAATTTCACGCTTCCAAAGGCGTGGTATCATGCCCGAAGGGTGTAGTGCCGTTGTGGCTCAGGGGTAGAGCAGCTCACTCGTAATGAGCAGGTCGTCGGTTCGATTCCGACCAACGGCTCCATTAAAATAAGGGACTTACGGTAATAACCGTAGGTCCTTTTTTGATTTGAATTACCTGAGTGGTGGCAGACAGAAGGAAGGAGTGGATGATGAGCTATGTGTGCGTACTGCTTTAACGGGGGAATGCCGACCCGTCGGCTGGTTCACGACTTATTTTCTAACTTTCCCTGTGTTCTTCATTATATTGCTCCTGTTTTTTCCAGATGAGTGAGGAAGCCTCGTCAAGGACATCTTTAAGGTCCTGGAGCTCATTCTGCTCGTAACGAGAAGCTATTTTGTTCAGAACCTTACAGGTTGTGTCGGGATTCGTATACCAAGGCATGTTCATCAACTCCTTTCTGAACCAACGCGGCGAAAGTGCCGGCGACCACACATATTCACGCGGTGGTAGCAATTAAAATAATACCTGCACATACTGTACCTAATTAATATATGCTGTTATTAGCGCATGTTATGTGTGTGGCCCGTTTTGTACTGCCGTTAAATTACAAAAGTGTCGAAAATTTTAACAATAAGAGAATCAACATTCTGACAAATATTTGACGTGACGTTATGTTTAGGTACTATGGAATACGCGAATATTCGGAATCAATTTGTCCGATAGACGGGAGGTCTTATATGATGACAGCTACTGCACTATTGTTTGTTGTTATGGTTGCCGCTGCAGAACCACAACCCCATGCTGAAGATTCCTGGTATACCGGGGATGAGCGTTGTCCCCCTCCGGCAAATGATGGGAGGTATTCCGATCCCTATACCGTACCGGACTGTCGTCAGGAATATCCAACATTTCCCGGTGCTGACAAAGTCGGGTGGTCATGTTCATATCAGAGGGATGACGGCGTCATTGTTCAGTACGGCGATAGTCGTACACCACAGCAGCAATGGCTTGCCGTATGTGGGGATCAGCTCAATGACTGACGTGGAATCGTTCCAATTGGCGTAAATACTCTACAGCGAGTTACGGTTTTTTATCTGCGTTTATATGAAGTTGACAGTGAAGGCATGTACGCAGAATCAGAAGTGTCATTCCGTGCAGGTGAAAGTAGTTGCCGCAGCGTGGACATTTGCTGAGTGCTGCCAGAAACGTGACGATGACCAGCAGAACGACCCACAGAGCGAACACGGTTCCCATTACCCTGTTGCTGGGGTTTATCTGATAGGTAATATATAAAACAGGAACATACATAAGCACTGTAGTAAAAAAATAAAATCGCCGACGTTTTGTCTTTTTCATGACAGCATCGTACGCTGAAGTATCAATCTGGCTGCTGTTCACTACTCCTCCTGCTGTATTTGCTCCAGTACCAACCTATGGTTACGGAACTAATCTATCGACAACGATCTGTAAGGGACGACGCTGGGTAGTATGGTATAACAGTACCAACAAAATCATCAAGCTGTAAGGTGGTTGGAGACGGTAGGACGACATTTCTGCTGCTGCCTGTTTCAGTTCTGTTTGAACCACTGATGTATCACCCGGGATGAAACATGAAAATGCGCATTTCACTCATCGCAAAACTTACGTTTGCCACCTCGTTGATTCTACTCGTTTTTATGGGGATTCTGGATAGTATCAATCTCAAAAACGTCAGAAAAGTCATGGTTGATTATGCTACTTCAAATGCAGAAGAGGTCGCTAACATTATTAATCAGAGTGCCTATGACACTATGATGAAAAACGATAAAGACGGACTGTACCGTATGATCAGGAGAATTTCAGAAAGTAATAACATTGAACACATTCGCTTGATCGATCAAAAAGGGAAGGTTGTCTTTTCAAATGTAACAGGAGAAATCGGATCAGTCATCGGTAAACATGCCGACGAATGCATCATGTGCCATAATTCGTTACGTCCCGGGGAGTCAACATCTCCGCTGAACCGGAGCCGCATTGTTACCACCAGGTCAGGGAGAGAAGCGCTCGGTTTCACCAAGGCAATTTTCAATCAACCTGCGTGTATTACAGCTTCCTGCCATTTTCACGGTAATAATGAAACCGTATTGGGGTTGCTGGATATATCGATCTCACTGGAAATGCTCAGGCAAAAATCCCACGAATACCGCCTTGAATTTGTTGTATTGGCGTGTGTTTTGCTGGTCATGATCGGCGTTCTTATCACAATTCTGATTTACAGGCTGGTAGATGTTCCCGTACAGAATCTCGTCCGGCACAGTGCCTTGGTGGCACGAGGAGATTTTGTATCGCGAGTTTCCGTTTCCGGTAATGATGAGCTTGGAGATCTTTCAGAAGCAATAAATCGTATGACGATAAGCCTCGGCACGGCTGACAGAGAGCTGAAAGAGTGGGCAGACAGCCTGGAAAACAAGGTAGAAGAGCGGAGCCGGGATATCATGCGTATGGAAGAACAGTTACGTCGCTCGGAGAAACTTGCGTCTCTCGGAACGCTTTCGGCTGGTGTTGCTCATGAAATCAATAACCCGTTGACCGGCATTCTTCTCTTCGCTTCGATTCTGAAGGGGGACAAAAGATTGCATCCGGAACTATTACCCGACGTGCAGAGAGTTATTTCTGAAACAGAGCGGTGTGCCGGAATCGTTAAGGATCTTCTGGAATTCAGCCGGGAATCTTCACCGCAAAAGGAAAATATCATCCTCGATGTATTTCTAGATGAAATCGTCACATTTTTTCACAAACAGCCGGATTTCAACCGGATTGTCATCAGTAAAAAATATGCCAAAAATATTCCGCAGGTCTCAGTTGACCCGAATCAAATACGGCAGGTGTTCCTGAATCTGGTTATTAATGCCGGGCACGCAATGTCTCAAGGAGGGAATCTGGAAATTGAGACATATCTGTCGGATAAGGGAGAGTATGTTTGTATCGACATTAAAGATAGCGGTGGTGGGATTCCTGAGGAGCATCTTGAAAGAATTTTTGATCCGTTTTTTACAACAAAATCCGAGGGAACAGGGCTTGGCTTGTCGATTTCTTTCGGAATAATTGAAAGTAATGGCGGGAAGATAGAGGTGAAGAACCGCCTTGGAGATGGTGCAACATTTACGGTGATGCTACCGCTGTCTACCTGATCCGTTTCACGCCTGCGTGTGTTATCAGTGCACCCCCCTTACCGATATCCCCAGTTTTTTCATCATACCCTGAAAATTAGGCCTCAGTATGCCGGTCTCTTCTGCGGCTCTGGTTACATTCCAATTGTTCCGCTCGAGTGCATTGCGTACAAACAGACCTTCCAGTGACTCCATCGCATGATCACGAATGTGACGCTTCATCTCCTTGAGTTCTTCTGCATTCTGCGGGATGCGTTCAATCATTGTAGTTGAAGGTGTCTCCGTGCTGTCCCACAGTTCGAGATCTTCATTACGAATGGTATCGCCTTCTGTCAGCACGACAGCCCGCTCGATGATGTTCTCCAACTCCCTGACATTTCCCGGATACGAATATTTCTCAAGGAACGACATGACATCAGGTGAAACTCCCCTAATGTTCTTACCTATCTCAGTTGTATATTTTTTCAGAAAATGACGAATCAGGACAGGAATATCCTGTGTGCGTTCGCGAAGTGGCGGGAGTTCAATGGGAATAATATTGAGACGGAAAAACAGGTCTTCACGAAAGACCCCATCATTTACCATGGTTCGGAGACTTTTATTTGTTGCGGCAACAAGGTGTATGTCTATCGGCACCAGTTGTGTACCGCCGATTGGAGTGATCTTTCGTTCCTGAAGGACACGCAGGAGCTTCGCCTGGGTGGACAGGCTGATATTTGATACTTCGTCCAGAAACAGGGTGCCGCCGTCTGCTATTTTGAATAATCCTGTTTTAGCCTGGACCGCCCCGGTAAAAGAGCCTTTGACGTGTCCAAATAATTCACTTTCAAGCAATGTTTCAGCCAGTGAGGAACAATCCACGGCAACAAACGGATACTCTTTTCTGGGGCTGTTGTCGTGGATTGCCCGGGCCGCAAGTTCTTTGCCTGTCCCGCTTTCTCCGGTGATAAGCACTGTGCTGTTAGTGGCGGCAACGTGCATGATACGGCGATATACTTTCTGCATCTCCCTGCTTTCCCCGATAAACTGATGAAAACCGTTGTGCAGTTGCAGTTCATCACTGAGGCCTATCTCCTCGAGGGGTTTAATCCGCATGCTGAGAGCGAGTCGTACTTTTTCCATGAGCAGGTCTGGGGTGAACGGCTTTGAAATGTAGTCCGCCGCGCCGTTTTTAATGGCTTCTACAGCGGTATCGATCGTGGCGTACCCGGTAATCATGATTACCGGAATGTCAGGCTGTAGTGTCCGGACACTTTTCAATACCTCAATGCCGCTCATACCCGGCATTTTCAGGTCAGTTATGATCAGATCAAATTCATGATGCTGCATAACTTCAATAGCGCTGAAGCCACTGGAGCAGGTTTCGACAAGAAACGACTCTCCCTCAAAAACACGCTTCAAACCATCCCTGATTGCCGCCTCGTCATCAACAATGAGCAGTCTGCTGGGTGCCATAGTATGTCCTTTATCTTAGCAAGATGATAAAAAGTACCAATTATTTTACACAAGTCAAACCGGTTACCTGAAAGTAAATATAATTTTATGTTGATGTTGTCATACAAAATATTCGTGATACAACAATAAAGACCTCTTATAAATTGTTGCTGCCACTAACCGGAAATCAGTTTACAGGACAGGAGTCGAAACAATGCATTGTCACGTCGAAGCTACGCATCACAGGGCATGTACGTTGGTTCAGATGATTCTGGTTACGCTTATGTTTTCGGCTGCTTCTGTATTTGCGGCTCTTCCTGAAAACGAAGCATGTTTGAACTGTCATGGACAAAAAGATGTTAAAAGCGGTGTCGGCACGAACGTGTACATAGACCCGGTCAAGTTTGCTGCGACGACTCATTCCATAGTCGGCTGCACGTCGTGTCATGATCGTGTCTCGTCTGGACATCCCAGGGATGGTTCTGCTCCTTCCAGAGCAATATGCGGTGATTGTCACGGCCCCATTTTTAAAGAGTACTCAAAAAGCCTCCACGCCTCGAAGGCCCGTTGTAATGACTGCCATGATCCCCATGAAGTACGACTCCCGGTGTTTATGTCCGGGGATGAGATCAACAGCAAGTGCGCCCGGTGCCATAATTCCAGAAAAATTCTGCTGACTCACTCGAAGTGGCTGCCCCAGGCGGACCTGCACATTGATGCGCTCCTTTGCATAACCTGCCATACCGGTTCACAGGATTATGTCATAACAATGTCAATTGAAAGCCGTCTCCCCGGATCAGAGAATACATTTAAACTTGCGACCTTTGAAGAACTGTCAAAGCTGATACAAAGCGGAGATATCGATAGAGTTATTGACCTGAACGGAGATTCGATTGTTTCGCTGGATGAGCTGAGAACGTTCAATCATAACCTCCGTGGGAGGAATATGCGCCTCTGGGGAATGATGACACCTGAGATTGTCACTCTCAGTTACCAAATACTTAATAACCGCTACGATTGCTCGTTTTGTCATGCGTCCGGCCCGAAAGCCATGCAGAAAAGTTTTATATCTTTTCCTGATAAGAATGGAGGGTACACGCGGCTTGCGGTAGAAAAAGGGGCCATTCTTGATATCCTCTATGGAACTCCGGATTTTTACATGCTCGGTTCAACCAGAAGCACTGCGTTAAACATTGTCGGAGCCTTGATAGTTGCTGTAGGGTTGTCTTTACCGGTTGGTCATGGTTTCTTTCGGTTGCTGACCAGAAAAAACAGAAAGGGGATGGATCATGAAGCATAAAGAAATGGTTTACTTAACCCCCATGCCCGTCAGAATCTGGCACTGGCTGAATGCTTTCGGTATTTTAACGTTATGTATTACCGGGTTGCAGATCCGTTTCCCGGAATACATCTCAGTTTTCGGCGCGTATAAAGCTGCTATCCGTTTGCATAATACCGCCGGTGTGGTCGTTTCAATTTCATACATACTCTGGCTGAGTTACTATCTGCTCGTGGCACGCAGCCTGATAAAGCTGTATGTGCCGACCCTGGAGGACCTTAAAAGCGGAATTTTCAGCCAGGCGTATTTCTACTTTCTCACCTATTTTTTTGGCAGGCCCAACCCGCATCACAGCAGACCTGACAGTAAATTCAATCCCATGCAGAAAGCTGCATATCTGGTGATAATGCTGGTGTTGCTGCCGCTGGTTATCGTTACCGGTGTACTCCTTATGTATGTTTCTCCGTTGCGTGAACTGCTTCTCCTGCTGGGTGGCATAAAAATGCTCGTAGGAACCCATTTTTTGCTGGCCTGCTGTTTTACCGCATTCCTGTTTGTGCACATCTATCTGGCTACTCTTGGCCATACTCCTCTGGCGCATTTCAAGCCGATGTGGGACGGCTGGGAAGAGGAATCGGTCGATGATAGTGAACCGGCCAAGACGGTTGGCAGCTAATACCGGGTAGAGACGACCGCTGAATCAGGAGGAACCACTTACATGAAATGTCATCTTATATTTTTCATTATCTCAGTGTCCCTGTCCTTCCAAAATGTGGCGTACGCAGTCACGGTACGGGATGCGGTGTTTTCAACAAGACAGGCAGGAAAGGTCGTATTCAAGCATGATGATCATATTTACATGAAAGAAACGATCAATAACTGTCGTGCGTGTCATGACGTTCTATTTGATTTGAAAAAGAAAAAAAAATATTCGATGGCAGATATGGAAAAAGGGCGCTCATGCGGTGCGTGTCATACCGGTACAAAAGCTTTTGCTCTGAAGGAGTGTGTGCGCTGTCATCGTACGAAGGAAATTACCTATAATGTAAGGGCAACGGGTCCAACAGAATTCAGTCATAGGTCGCATCTTGTTTCGTCACCAAATTGCACGGTTTGTCATCCTGCTGTCTTTGCTGCCGGTGCCAACAAGCGGTTCACCATGGCAGCAATGGAAAAGGGAAAATCATGCGGTGCCTGTCATAACGGAACAAAAGCCTTTGGGCTCAGCAACTGCGTAAAATGTCACCCGGTGAAGGAGATAACCTTTGCGGTAAAAGAGACCGGTCCCACACAGTTCAGTCACAAAACTCATCTTGCTGTCACTACGTGCGCTGCCTGCCACCCCAAATTATATATTCCGAATCAGAAAAACCGGCGTGTCGGTATGGCCGCCATGGAAAAAGGCAAATCCTGTGGCGCGTGCCATAACTCTAAACAGGCATTTTCAGTTAAAGAATGTTCCAGATGTCATCCGACACAGGAATTAAATTACAAAGATACTGGTGCCGGTGCTGTTGTATTCAGCCACCGCTCCCACACCGGTCTGTACTCGTGCAGTGATTGTCATACCAAACTGTTCAAAACGACCGGAAACAGGGTTAAGGTGTCGATGCAGGTGATGGAAGCGGGGAAATCGTGTGGTGGCTGTCACGACGGGAAAACCGCTTTCGATGTGAAGGAAAAGTGTGACTCATGCCATAAGATGTAATAGTGGAGGGATATTATGTTTGCCACACTCGCAGGGAAAGCTCTGGTTCCCGTCGGGCTTGCCGTAACCGGGTTTATGGTTGTCTGTTGCCTCGTTCTGTACTCAGTCATCCGCGAGGACCTTCATCGGAGCGAGATTGTTAATGCCACCAATCTTGCCGACACTATTCTCAAGTCGACCCGCTATGCAATGCACAAATCCGACCGTGAAACGCTGGCAACCATCATCCGCAATGTGGGTGAACAGCGTGGCGTTGACCACGTCAGAATATTCAACAAAAAGGGTACGGTAACATTTTCTGCAAGGGCGGGTGAGATAAACAGTCAGGTGGATAAAAATGCAGAAGGGTGCATCGTGTGTCACAGAGGGGCTGCTCCGGTCACAAATCTGGGGACCATGCAGCAGGCCCGCACCTTCAAAAAAGCCGATGGCATGGGAGTTATGGCAATTACTGCACCGATCTATAATGATCCGAATTGTTCATCCGCAGCGTGCCATGTCCATCGCTCCGAACAAAAAATACTAGGGACGCTGGATATCGGGCTGTCACGGGCTGAACATGACAGATCTCTTACGGCACTGGGCATTCAGATGACGATATTTACACTGATGAGCCTTATACTCACAATCGGCGGAGTTGCCGCTCTGTTGAGAAGAAATGTTTTCCTCCCGATTCAGCGCCTGCGGCAGTATGTTGAGTTACCGGTACACAATAACGACCTCCCGGTACCTCCACCGCACTTACCGCATGATCTGGACATTATAGCAGCACGGTATTATGACGCTCAGAAAGGTGATGGTGCCAGACCGCATCGAAAAGCTGAAGATAGTGTCTAAAACGGCTATGAGGATTGCATGACAGACATGCCTACACAACAACTGGCGGCCGAGTGCAATGATGGCGGGGATAATACAGCCGTGCTTCGCCAGGAAATCCAGCAGGAGATACACCGTCTCGACAGGGTTTCAACTCGTGGACTTATCGCACTTGCACTCTTTTTAGCCGTTAGCATGTGTGCCTGGTGGGGATATGCCTTTCTCCCGGATCCTGAAACGGTTACGGCGTTGCTGGGATCTCCTCCGTCGGCCCGAATTATCAGTAGCGCACTGCTGATCTATACGTTTTCCGCTCTACTTCTCAGCCTTTCACGTATGACTGCCGGGATAGAACATCTCAACAGTTTCAGCCATGTAGGTTTTCTGGCTGGGTTTTATCTGTTTTACTATTTTGGTAAGACTCTTGAAGAAAATTATTGGGCGATATTTGGATCCGGATTAACTATTCTGGGTGTTGAAAGCTATCGGATCTGGAATTATTGTGCTGAAAATTGTGCAAAAAAAAAGGAAGACCTGGCATTTGTGATCAGAACAGGGAGACTGCCTCCGCTAGAATGAACGGTGAATACATCATTCAACATCTCCGACAGATCGTCTGACTCCCATCAGGTACGCCACAACGAATTCCTCCAGGTTGCCATCCAGAACAGCATCAGGATTACCTGATTCCACGCCGGTTCTCAGGTCTTTTACCATCTTGTACGGGTGCAGAACGTAGGACCTGATCTGGCTACCCCAACCAATCTCCTTCTTTTCAGCGGCGATTTCCGATGCCTTGTCCTTCCGCTCTTCAACCTCCCGCTCGTACAGCTTTGCCCGCAGGACTTTCATGGCGGTGCCGCGGTTTGAAATCTGGCTGCGCTCAGACTGACAGGCAACGATGATTCCAGTTGGAATATGGGTAATGCGGACGGCGGAGTCAGTGGTATTTACGTGCTGGCCACCGGCCCCTCCGGAACGGAACGTGTCAACTTTCAGATCCGTATCGCTGATTTTGATGTCGATATCATCCTCTTCAATCTCAGGGAAAGCATACATCGAGGCAAAAGAGGTGTGACGGCGTGCATTGCTGTCAAATGGTGATATGCGCACCAGGCGGTGAATTCCGGCTTCCGCACGCAGATAGCCGTAGGCATATTCCCCGCTGACGTTGAAGGTTGCAGATTTAAGACCGGCTTCATCACCGGCCTGATATTCAGTGATGATGGTTTTCCATCCCTTTTTCTCGCAATAACGCAGGTACATGCGTAAAATCATTTCGGCCCAATCCTGGGACTCGGTGCCGCCGGCACCCGGATTTATGGTGATAAAACAGGAATTACGGTCATGCGGTCCGGAGAGCATGCGCTGGAATTCGGCCGCATCTACTTCACGAATCAACCGCGCTGTCATGTCGCCGACTTCCGCCAGAGTATCAGCATCCTGGGCCTCTTCTCCCAGTTCTATCATGACGCGGATATCTTCCACCTGTCGCTGTAGTCCATCCCACATCTGGACAATTTTTTCCAGCGTTGTACGTTTCTTTATTATTTCCTGAGACTTTTTGGTGTCATCCCAAAAACCGGGAACAGCCATGATTGATTCGATCTCCATGATCGATTCACGCTTGGCATCTACGTCAAAGCGCCCCCCGAAGTTTGGCGATCCGCTCTTCACAATCTATCATTTTTGCTACTTCTTCACGGTACATAGGCATGACTCCTTGATAAATTACAATATGGTTCAGTTAACGCGAGAATCTTGTTTGTCAGGATCCGCTGGGATATTTTTTCGTTTAATCCATGAATAGAGGACAATCCCGGCGGTCAGTATAACAGCGAGCCAGGCTGGAGCATCTCCGATTGTCAGATAGAGTGACGATCCTCTGCCCGGCTGGATTTCACCTGTTCGATACGCTTCGACAAACAGGCCGGTCATGGTCCGGATATGTCCGTTCTGGTCGACTATTGCGGTAACCCCGGTGTTGGCGGCGCGAACGAGCGGAGTTCGGGTTTCGACCGCACGAAAGGCAGAGATTGCCAGATGCTGATAGGGAGCTGACGAACGCCCGAACCAGGCATCATTGGTGATCGCTACCAGGACACGGGCACCGGCCTGGACATATTGACGCGCCAGTTCCGGGAAAATAACTTCATAACAGACCTGGATACCCAGTTTTGTGCTCCCCATATCCAGTGGCGTTGCATGTTCACCTGGGGAAAAGTCACCGATGCCGACAACCAGTTTGTTTATAAAGGTCAGAAGATTGCCGAGTGGAATGTATTCCCCAAGCGGTACCAGATGCATTTTGTCGGCGCGGCCAAGCGTCTCTCCTCGCGGTGACAGCAGAAACGCACTGTTCAGGAACGTGCTCTTGCCATTGCGAAGCTCATGGGCCGGGCTTCCGAAGAGAATATATGCACCCGTTTCCTTTGCCAGATTTCTAATTCGCTCCGCCTGGATCGGCTCATCCTGGAAGAAAAACGGTACGGCACTCTCCGGCCAGACAATCAGGTCTACGCCTCCCTTGGATGCCTCACGGGTGAGACGTTCGTACGTATCTACCGTATACTGGCGAAACTCGGGACTCCATTTCACATCCTGGGGAATATTACCCTGAATAAGAGCGACGCGCAGGGGCTTTGCATCAGTTATATCCGCTTCGTTCAATCTGTTGAACCCGTAGAACAGGGTGCCGGCAAGAAGAAGCAAAAGTACGGCAGCACTTTTGACAGGATAGGGGATTCCAGCTCCAGATACCGCACGCAGAGCGCGGTAGAGTACGATATTTGCGAGAACAATCAGCAGGGTGATGCCGTAGACACCCGCCAGGTCGGCAATCTGGATAAGCGGCAATGTACGATACTGGGAATGGCCCAGCATGGCCCAGGCAAAACCGGAAAACAGGAAGGAGCGGATAAAATCAAAGGCGACCCAGACTATCGGCAGAGTAAAGGCGGCTTTGATACCGGCCAGTTCTCCCTTTCGGGCTACCATGATACTGAGGCCATAGAAAAGCGACAGCCAGAAAACCAGCAGCATATACACCGGAATGCTGACGGACCAGGGGAGGTGGCCGTAACGGACAAAAACTATGTTGAGCCAGTACAGGATGAATGCGTACGCGGTAATGCCGCAGGTCATGCCAATACGAAAGGCTGTCGGAGGTGAACATCCTTCAAGAGCGATCAGTAGCGGGATCAGAGCTACCCAGGCCAGAAAGGTGAGACCGGGATTGGGGAAGGAGATGGCAATCATGCTACCGCTGGCAATAGCCAACAGTCCCCGACGGTCAAAAAGCGCTTGTATCAGTGAAAAACAGTGTGAAGCGTTCACTCACGCCCCGAGTCTTCTGCAGGAGTGTTGACAATGCGGCAGATCGCGACTTTTTTAACCCGCCGGAGGTCTGCATCGACAATCTTCAGGCACAGGCCGGCACCTTCAAAGGTATCGCCGACCGTTGGAATCTTTCCGGTAAGATGAAATGCGAGTCCGCCAACGGAATCAAAGTTGTCACGTTCAATCTCAATATCAAAGTATTCTTCGAGCTCTTCTACGGGGAGGCGGCCGTCGGCGATGATGCTGCCGTCCTCGTTGACAGTCAGAAGCGGTTCCTCGCGATCATGTTCGTCCTGTATATCCCCCACGATCTGTTCCAGAAGATCTTCTATCGTTATGAGGCCGGCTGTACCGCCATATTCATCAATGACAATCGCCAGGTGAATGCGTTTTCGTTTGAATTCCTGCAGCAACTGCTCAAGATTTTTCGATTCGGGGATAAAGTAGGGGGGGCGCATGATTTCCCGAACTGAGAGGTGGCTTTCGTCAGTACCCCACTGTTTGAGAAGATCCTTGGCATACAAAAGACCGATGATGTTGTCGATGGAGTCTTCATACACCGGGATGCGGGAGTGGCCGCAGGCAAGGATAGTATCAAGAAGTTCCCGTACTGTGGCGTCAACGGTGACACAGGCCATTTCGGTACGGGTTACCATGACTTCCCGCACAATTGTCGTACCGAGGGAAAAGATGGAGCGGATCATCTCGCTCTCCTCTTCGTTAACCAGACCTTCCTCTTCCGATGCTTCGATAAAATCGTTAATTTCCTGCTCGGTTGTCCGTTTGCGTCCGGTTACAAAACGACTGACGCGTTCGATAAATCCGGACCGTCTACTACTACCTTCTTCCACTGAATTTTCCTCCAGAACGTACTGGTCGAGTTTGATTCTCCGGACGGGCCGGTCGCGGTGCTGTTTGACGCACTTCTCGTTGAGGTTTTGCCGCATGCACGGTCTTGGCGGGTTCTCCGGATAACTCACGTACCTCGGCTTCCGTGAGGTATCGGAACTGGCCAGCTCTCAGTGTGCCAAGAGCGAGGGAGCCGTATCGAATTCGTTTCAGGCGTACCACTGAAAGACTCACGGCTTCACACATTCTGCGCACCTGGCGATTACGACCCTCATGGATTGCCACAGAGATCCAGTCGTTCTGCTCGCCGCTCTTTACCAGGTTCACTACTGCAGGAGCGGTCATACCGTCCTCAAGTTCAACACCTTCCGCCATACGCATCAACTGTTGATCGACTACCTTGCCGCGTACACGGACATGGTATTCCTTCTCGATTTCGTGGCGGGGGTGCATAAGGCGGTTAGCCCATTCGCCGTCATTGGTCAAAAGCAACAGACCTTCGGTGTTGTAGTCCAGGCGCCCGACCGGATAAACACGATCCGCGACACCTTTCAACAAGTCGGTGACGAGCGGTCTTCCCTGACCATCTTTCAATGCGGTTATGTACCCCGGTGGTTTATTGAGCAGGATATACAGCCGCTGGACATTGAATTTCAAGGCTTTTCCATCCACGGTGATGGTGTCTTTTGAGGGGTCGGCCTTGCTCCCCAGTTCGGTAACGATAATGCCGTTAACAGCAACCTGGCCGTTCAGGATCAGTGCTTCAGATGCTCTTCGTGATGTAATTCCAGCGGCAGATATGATTTTTTGCAGACGTTCGAGCATTTAAATTCCTTAGAATAAACAGTGGGCGGTTAGACCGCCCACTGCAGGTACTTATAATTCGGCAAGTCGTGTCATCGCTCTGAACTTGTTATAGCGTCCTTCCACGAGTTCGTCTCCGGACAGTTTGTTCAGTTCATTCAGGTTACGGGCAATCGCTTCTTTCATGTTTCTGGCGGTTGCCTCGTGATCACGGTGTGCGCCACCTACCGGTTCCTTGACGATTTCGTCAATGACTCCCAGTTTGATAATGTCCTTTGCCGTCGGCTTCAGTGCCTCTGCAGCCTGTGCTCCCTTGGTGCCGTCAGACCAGAGGATAGCGGCACACCCTTCGGGAGAAATTACGGCATACACGGAATGTTCCAACATCAGAATACGGTCGCCGACAGCAATCGCCAAAGCCCCACCGGACCCGCCTTCTCCGGTGATGCAGACGATAACCGGAGTACGGAGGCTTGCCATTTCACGCAGGTTACGGGCAATCGCTTCGGCCTGACCACGTTCTTCCGCGCCGATACCGGGATAGGCACCAGGGGTGTCGACAAACGTAATAACCGGAAGTTTGAACTGCTCTGCCATCTGCATCAGACGCAATGCTTTGCGGTAACCTTCGGGATTGGGCATGCCGAAATTGCGGTAGACCTTCTCCTTGGTGTCGCGCCCTTTCTGATGCCCGATAACCATCACCGGTTGGTCGTTAAATCGGGCCAGACCGCCGACGATGGCATGATCGTCACCGAAGTTACGGTCACCATGCAGTTCGACAAATTCGGTAAACATAAGATTGATATAGTCCTGAGTAAACGGGCGGTTGATGTGACGGGCTACCTGTGCGGTTTCCCAACGGGTAAGGTTCGCAAATATATCAGCCCGCATCTTCTCAACACGATTTTCAAGAGCGCTTACATCCGATGCAATGTCGAGTCCGCCTCCTGCCAGCGCATTCAGCTCTTCAATCTTCTTTTCCAGCTCGGCAATCGGTTTTTCAAATTCAAGATAAAACGGAGTAGCCATTCTGACACCTCATGTATATATCGATGGTGGATTGTATTTTGGTTCATTCACTCAAAAGAGGCGGCATTATACCCTAACAGTCTCTCCACTTCCAGCCTTAATTCATCACTGGCAGCGACGTTCATCTCCGCTGTCAGCGGCATTATTGATCGGCTTCGTCCTGGAATCATAAATTGGATGCACGCGGGTATATTCCCCGGATGTCGTTCAATAACCTCTTTGAGCATGGTTATCTGCTCCGCCGGTGTTTCATTGACACGCAGGAGGAATGAAACTTTTTTGGTTGTCTGGGCTCGTGCCTCGGACAGCAGCTTGATATCACCGGCAGGACCGCGATCACGCTGAAAACGCTTGCCGTTAGTATCTTCTCCCCCCTTCATAATCAGTACCTTACACCCTTTTTCACCCTTCTCAAGTTTACCGATTACTAACAGTGGATCATCCGATTTCAGGAGAGCGGAAGTCGTTGCATAAATATCAGAAAAGACAGTGATTTCAACGGAACCGGTGAGGTCTTCAATGGTTACGAAACCCATCCGGTCACCCTTTTTGGTTGTAATCTCCTTGCGTGCAGAGACAATACCGCAGATTCGCACTTCGCTCCCTTCAGCCATTTCCACCATGCTGGCAATGTCGGTATTGCTGAGGCGCTTGATGTCGTTGATGTAGCGATCAAGCGGGTGCCCGGTAATCAAAAAACCGAGCGCCTCTTTTTCGTACGCCAGTTTTTCCTTGTCATGCCATTCGGGGGTGCCCGGAAGCTTCATACCGCCGGTGCTGTTGCCTCGCGAAACCTCCTCGGTACCGAACAGTGAAACTTGGGCACTGGCTTTTTCTTCCTGGATTTTCTGACCATAGTTTGTTGCAACCTCCAAGCCCTCCATCTGGGCGGAACGGGCCGCTCCGGTGGAATCAAAGGCACCACATTTGATCAGAGATTCGATGACCCGTTTGTTCACTTTGCGCAGATCAACCCGCTCACAGAAATCGTACAAACTTTTAAATGGCCCCTCCGCACGTGCTTCCAGAATGGCGTCAATGGCTCCGGTGCCGACATTCTTTACCGCCCCGAGTCCAAAGCGCATTGACGTGCCGACAACGGTGAAGGAAAGCCCGGATGTATTGATATTGGGCGGGAGCACCCCAATTCCCTGCTCCCGGCAATCACTGATGTTCTTGACTCCTTTTTCCGTGTTGT
>JAQTXD010000053.1 GCA_028688955.1 Desulfuromonadaceae bacterium | reverse complement strand
ATAGCAGATGTACAAAGGTTGGCGTGCACATTCGGGGGAGGGGATATTGTCGTCAGGATCCGGTCTATTGAAACCGGGGCTGTTGATGCGCCCTGTCTCTGGTTGAAAAAAAAAAGAGTGGCGCCGAACAGTATCTGGAAGAGTTGAAGCTGGAAGTTCAGCGTCATCCGGTGATCAAAGAGGCTGAGCGGGTGTTTGGCTGCAGTATAACAGATGTTCTGAATCTATAATGAGTTGCTGCTATCCGAAGCGGTAGTACGAAAAAACGAGGGGGAAGAGATGTCAAAGGGATTAGCAAATATCATGAAGCAGGCCCAGATGATTCAGCAGAAGATGGCGCGTTTGCAGGAAGAGGCAAGTTTGAAAACCGCTATGGCAACATCCGGTGGTGGTGCCGTAACGGTAACGGTAAACGGCAAGAATGAAATAATTTCATTACAAATAAAAAAAGAGGCTGTGGACCCAAGTGATGTCGAGATGCTTCAGGACCTTGTTGTGACAGCAGTTAATGAGGCTTTGAAGAAGGTTCATGCCGAAATGGGTGACGAAATGTCTAAAATTACCGGTGGGATGAGTATTCCAGGTCTTTTTTAAAGATATCAGTATGTTGAGGCTGTTTTTGTCGACTGGCCATGCCAATATTTTTTTAGTTTGACTAACTGTTTTAGTTCGGCTAATAGTGTTGCGTAAACATCATGTCGCTTTCTGGTCTGCCGGTAAGGCATAATATCCTGTTTTTAGTACTCCCCCATGGTTCTTGATCGTTTTTTGATCCGCCCAAAGTTGGGGAGTTCTTTTTAACCACGCTATAACACTAAAAAAATGTTTTATTTGTGCCGGATTTTATGTTAACAAAATCATCCTCATTGATGCGATTGGTAGGTGAATTGAAGAAACTTCCGGGGATCGGTGAACGAACTGCGCTCCGACTTGCGTTTCATCTTCTCAAATCACCCCGAAATCTGACCGCGCTGTCGGAATCACTGTGTGAGGTCAGGGACCGGGTGCGACCATGTTCCGTCTGTTTTGCAATCACGGAGAGCGATCCCTGTTCTCTCTGTTCCGGTAGCCGGGACCAAAGTATAATCTGCGTTGTTGAAAACTCACAGGATCTGATGGCACTTGAACGGAGCAACGCATATCACGGCGTTTACCACGTTCTTGAGGGAGCCATATCGCCACTGTCGGGTATCGGGCCGGCTGATCTCAGAATACCTGAGCTCGTGGCACGTATTGAAGCGGGTATGGTTCTGGAAGTGGTAATCGCCACAAATTTCACTGTAGAAGGTGAAGCAACGGCGCTCTATCTGACCAAAATGCTGAAATCGACCGGCATCAAGATCAGCCGTCTCGCGCACGGAATACCGCTCGGAAGCGATATAGAGTTTGTAGATGCGGCCACTGTACAGTGGGCGCTTCAGGGTAGAAACGAATTGTAGACACGAAGTTCACATACACCCCACAGAGGAGGAACGCATGAGTAGAAAAATGGTAACAATCGACGGTAACACCGCCGCCGCCCACGTGGCCCACGCCACCAATGAAGTCATCGCCATCTATCCGATTACTCCATCGTCGGTCATGGGAGAAATCTCTGACGCCAAGAGTGCAGCCGGAGAGAAGAACATCTGGGGCACCGTCCCGCTTGTAGCTGAACTACAGTCCGAAGGTGGCGCTGCCGGAACCGTACATGGTGCTCTGCAATCGGGTGCCCTGACCACCACATTTACCGCCAGCCAGGGATTGTTGCTGATGATACCGAACATGTACAAGATCGCCGGTGAGTTAACCTCTACGGTCTTTCATGTTTCTGCTCGCGCTATTTCTGCCGCTGCCCTGAATATATTCGGAGACCATTCCGACGTCATGTCCTGCCGTTCCACCGGTTGGGCAATGCTCTGCTCCAACAATGTCCAGGAAGTCATGGACTTTGCCCTGATTTCCCAGGCTGCCACCCTTCGCTCGCGGATTCCGTTTCTGCACTTTTTTGATGGCTTCCGTACTTCGCATGAAGTTCAGAAAGTTGAAGAGCTGACGTATGACGACATGCGTTTCATGGTGGACGACGAACTTGTCAACGCCCACCGCTCCCGCGGGCTCTCACCGGACCGTCCTGTCATGCGTGGTACTGCTCAGAACCCAGACGTCTACTTCCAGGGGCGTGAAACAGTCAACCAGTATTATGCCCCCTGCATCAAAATCGTTCAGGAGGAAATGGACAAGTTCGGCAAGCTCACCGGCCGCAAATACAAGCTGGTCGAATACGTCGGGGCAAAGGACGCCGAACGGGTAGTCGTTATCATGGGGTCTGGCGCCGATACCGTCCAGGAAACCGTTGCAACGCTCGTCAAAAAGGGTGAGAAGGTTGGAGTCATCAAAATTCATCTTTTCCGCCCGTTCCCGCTGGATGCATTCATCAAGGCACTGCCGAAAACAGTCACAAGTATTGCCGTCCTTGACCGTACCAAAGAGCCCGGTTCAATCGGCGAGCCGCTCTATCTGGACGTTCGTACCGCTGTTGGCGAGGCTATGTCCGAAGGTAAGTTCAATTTCAAAGGTTACCCCCAGATTGTCGGCGGCCGCTATGGACTCGGTTCAAAAGAGTTTACTCCTGCCATGGCAAAGGCGGTACTCGACAACCTTAAAAAAGCCAAACCAAAAAATCACTACGTCGTCGGAGTGAAAGAAGATGTCACCAATTGCAGCCTTGACTACAATCCGGATTTCCGTAACCCGATGGATGGTACGTATGAGGCCATGTTCTACGGTCTCGGGTCTGACGGTACCGTTGGCGCAAACAAGAACACGATCAAAATCATCGGCGAAACCACCAAAAACTTTGCCCAGGCCTATTTCGTGTATGATTCAAAAAAAGCCGGTACCATCACCATTTCGCACCTCCGTTTCGGTAAAAAAACAATCAGTGCTCCATATCTGATTGATAATGCCGACTTTGTTGCCTGTCATAATTTCTCATTCCTTGAGAAATACGACATGGTCTCAAAGGTAAAGCCGGGTGGGACGTTCCTTCTCTGTTCTCCATTCGAGCATGGCGAAGTATGGGATAAAATGCCGAAAGAGGTGCAGCAGCAGATTATCGACAGGAAGCTGAAATTCTATGTGATCAATGCCATTAGATTGGGCGAGGAGCTCGGACTTGGTGCCCGTATCAATGTTATTATGCAGACCGCCTTCTTCAAAATTTCCAATATAATCGCGCTTGATCTGGCGATCGGCGAAATCAAAGGCGCCATCAAGAAGAGCTATGGTAAGTCGGGCGACAAAGTTGTTGCCATGAACAATGCCGCTGTAGACGAGGCGCTGAAAAATATTCACGAAGTCGTAGTGCCTGCCAAAGCTACCAGCAAGCTCAAGATGCCGCCTACTGTTGCCAAAACAGCACCAAAGTTTGTTCAGGATGTTACCGCTCAGATTATTGCCGGCTATGGTGATAACATCCCGGTATCATTGCTGCCGGCTGACGGTACCTTCCCGACGGCAACTTCCCAGTACGAGAAGCGCAATATTGCGGTTGATATCCCGGTGTGGGACGAGAAGGTCTGTATCCAGTGCGCCATCTGTTCTTTCGTCTGTCCCCATGCAACCATCCGCATGAAAATCTACGACGATAAGCTGCTTGCGAAGGCACCGGCAACTTTCAAGGCGACTGACTGCAAACTGCCGGAATTCAAAGGGAAGAAATTTACCATCCAGGTTGCTCCGGAAGATTGTACCGGCTGCGGTGCCTGTGTTTACAACTGCCCGGCCAAGAGCAAGGAAGATCCAAGCCACAAGGCCATTAACATGAAGTTCCAGGCTCCGCTCAGAGCAGCCGAAGCTACCAATTATGATTTTTTCCTGTCACTGCCGGATGTAGATCCTGCGTCAGTCAGACTGGATACACTGCGCGGCAGCCAGCTGGTGCGCCCACTCTTTGAGTACTCCGGTGCCTGTGCCGGTTGTGGTGAAACACCGTATCTGAAACTTCTGTCGCAATTGTTTGGCGACCGGGCGATGATTGCCAACGCCACCGGGTGTACCTCCATCTATGGCGGTAACCTGCCGACTACGCCGTGGGCCAAACGTGCCGACGGTCGCGGACCTGCGTGGTCAAATTCTCTGTTCGAAGATAACGCTGAATTTGGATTTGGTATGCGCCTGGCGGTGGACAAGTTTACCGAATCAGCCCGCGAGCTGATTACTGAACTTTCGAGCTGCAGTTGCAAATCATGCAAGCCGGTACTGCCGTTGATGAAAGAAATTCTGGAGGCGGATCAGTCTGACCAGACCGGTATTGAGAAACAGCGCGAGCGGATTGCAACACTGAAGAAAGCTCTCAAGGGATGTAAGGAGCAGGCGGCGGTACAGCTGCTTCCACTGGCCGACTATCTGGTTAAAAAGTCAGTGTGGTGTGTCGGCGGTGACGGGTGGGCCTATGACATCGGGTATGGCGGCCTTGACCATGTCATTGCATCGGGCAAGAATGTCAACATTCTGGTGCTTGATACGGAAGTGTATTCCAACACCGGCGGACAGGCCTCAAAGGCCACTCCGATCGGTGCAGTCGCTCAATTTGCCGCAGGTGGCAAGGTAATGGGCAAGAAGGACCTGGGGATGATGGCAATGGCATACGGATCTGTGTATGTTGCCAACGTATCTCTTGCCAATCCAGCACAGGTTGTTAAAGCATTCATGGAAGCCGAGGCTTATGACGGGCCGTCGCTTATCGTTGCCTATGCCCACTGTATTGCCCACGGCATTAACATGACTACTGCAGTCGATGAACAGAAAAAAGTGGTGTCGTCCGGATACTGGCCGCTGTATCGCTATAATCCTGCCCTGGTTGCTGAGGGTAAGAACCCGCTTCAGATGGATAGTAAAGCGCCGACCACAACGTTTGAAGATTTTGCAAATGGTGAAAACCGCTATAACGTTCTGAAGAAGATGAATCCTGAAGCAGCAGCCGTTCTGATGAAGAAGGCCACTGCCTGGACCGCAAGCCGTTTCGAGTATTATCAGAAACTGGCGGCACTCAATTTTGAGAAAAAGTAGTTTCCTGCAGTAAGAAATGATACAAGACCCCGGAGAGTAATCTGCGGGGTCTTGTGTTTTTGTCAGGAGGAAAGAATGCTGAACAATACAAATGATCTGGGTGCCGCACTTTTTAAGACCTGGACAGAAAAGCAGCGCAGAGATGAAATTGAAAAACTTGTTCAGGGCTTCCGTAACGGGGTGCCGGTTACTATTCTCTGCAAGATGGCGGAGACTATTGCCGGTGATAAAAATAAGGCAAGAAAGTACCTTAAAAAGTTCATGAGCACCGCCGAGCGCACAACGTCAGTTGAAAAAGCTGATGAGGCCACGGCGTCGTTGGTGAGATCATATATGGAATAGCGGTTGGCGGAGAAGTATGATGAAAATCTTTATTGCAGGATGTGGATACATCGGCGAGCGAATTGCGAGGAAGTATCAGGAATCCGGTGTGGATGTCACCTGTCAGGTGAGGGCAGAGGAGCATGGGACCAAGCTTGCGTCGAGCGGGTTTCCCGTTGTAATAACCACGCTGGATAATACGGTTTCACTGCAGCAGTTTGATCTTGCAGATAGCATTCTCTTTTATCTGGTCCCCCCGCCTGGTGGCGGGAATACAGACAGCCGTGCCAGAAACTTTATCTCGCACATCAAGCCAACGGGAAAACCGCTAAAGATCATCTATATGAGCGCCACCTCTGTATATAGTGAAACTGTCGACGGAATAGTCACGGAAGAATCGCCGACGAGTCCGGAATCTGCAATGGGCAAGCGACGTCTTGATGCTGAGGCCGTATTTACAAATTATGGTTCAGCCAATCAAATACCGGTAATAATCCTGCGGGTAAGCGGCATTTATGGGCCAGGTCGCCTGCCTGTCATGCAGATCACGCAAGGACAGCCGTTGTTGCGAGAAGAGGAGTCCGGTCCAAGTAACCGTATTCATGCCGATGATCTGGCCGATATATGTATTGCGGCGGCTGAACAGGGGGGATATGGCGATATTTTTAATATCAGCGATGGGCAACCATCCAGCATGACGTCGTATTTCAACGCCTGCGCAGACACGCTTGGTCTGCCGCGCCAGCCCCAGGTGAGCTTTTCTGAAGCCAGTATGGCAATGTCACCGCTGATGTTCTCATATGTCTGCCAGTCGAGAGTTGTAGATAACCGCCGTATGTTGGACCGGCTCAACGTAAAACTTCGCTATGAAACACTGTCGGAAGGGCTCGCAGCATCTGTCACGCGTCAGGGATAGTCGGTGAAAACGTTGTCCCTCTGTCATAAAAAAATAATTAAAATATTTTTTCAAGTAAAGCTGATGGTTTACGATCATTTATCGCTTGCCTATACATGTTGAAAAGCATATATTGAACCAACGATAACTTTGCGAGGGTTCTAACGAATCCTCATTAGCCCTGGTAACTTACCCTCCTAGTTGCCAGGGTGTTTTTTTTATAGAGGGCGGAGGGGTTACGGTTGACGCCCTGAAGCTGTTATGCTTTAATCATAACGTGGAAACGGATGCCTACATAGGACTTGGTTCAAATATTGGAGATCGTGAGCTTAATCTTTTACGGGCGGTTGCTGAGGTCGGCAGGCTACCTGAGAGCAGAGTGACAGCTCTTTCTTCCTTTTATGAAACATCGCCGGTTGGTATGGTACACCAGGATCCCTTCTATAATGCAGTACTCAGACTCACAACACAACTTGATGCCGTTTCCCTGCTGGTGCATTTACTGAGGATTGAAGATAGCGTTTTCAAACGGGTACGGACAATCCACCAGGGACCGCGCAGTATGGATCTTGATCTATTGTTGTACGGTGACAGGGTAATTACGGAAGAATGCCTGGTCATCCCCCACCCACACCTTGAGGAGCGGAGATTTGTTCTGCAGCCTCTCTGCGAGATTGCACCGGATCTGCAGCATCCCCTGACAGGGAAAACAATCCACGAACTTCTTGCCTTATTGAAGTCAGACGAGACTGTCGTCAAAGTATAACCGGAGAACATGCATGATCAGAATTCTGATGTGGGGATTGCTGCTGTACATTGGTTACCGCATAATTATCTCCATGACCTCAGCAAAAAAAACGCCTGAAAAGTCATCAAACGTCCGGGAAGAGGGAGAGGAAACCCATCTGGATCCCGTGTGTGGTGTCTACGTATCTGAAGAAACGGCGGTTATTGGAAAGTATGAGGGGCAGCGGCACTACTTCTGTTCCATGAATTGTCTCGAAAAGTTCCGCGAGAAGCTTGACCATTCGTCACCGCCATAAACGTAACTGTCGATTAAGTGAGTATAAATAGTAAATGAGCGCAGTACGTACATGTCTGACTAACTAACTGGAGGAACAGATGAAATTTTTTATCGATACCGCAGATGTAACGGAAATCCGGGAAGCATACGCACTTGGTCTCGTGGATGGCGTGACAACCAACCCGTCGCTTATTGCCAAGTCGGGCCGCAAATTCAAAGATGTCATCAAGGAGATTGTCTCAATTGTGGACGGTCCAATCTCCGCCGAAGTCATATCGCTGGATGCTCCCGGTATGATTAAGGAAGGCAAGGAACTGGCTAAAATTCACAAAAATATTGTTGTCAAGCTGCCGATGACGCCGGAAGGCCTCAAAGCTTGTAAAGCACTTACTGACAAAGGAATTAAAACGAATGTGACGCTGATCTTCACTGCCATGCAGGCTCTGCTTGCAGCGAAAGCAGGTGCCACGTACGTTTCGCCTTTTGTCGGTCGTCTGGATGACATCTCTCAGGATGGTATGGGGATAATTGAAGAGATCCGAACTATATTCGACAATTACGGATATATGGCTGAGATCATTGTTGCAAGCGTGCGCAATCCGATCCATGTCCTCAATTCAGCTCTGATCGGCGCAGATGTTGCGACAATTCCTTATTCGGTTATGATTCAACTTGCCAAACATCCATTGACCGATGCCGGTATTGAAAAGTTCCTGAAAGATTGGGAAAGTGTGCCGAAGTAATCCGGATATGACCGGTTTATGAACAGAGGAGCCGCCACATATGACGTTGGCGGCTTTTTCAATGAAAAATCAACTATGGAATACCAATGAAAAAAAACTTCAAACCTATATCTATTCTCTTTTCAGCGTCTGAGGCGGCACCATTTGCCAAAGAAGGGGGACTTGGTGACGTTGTCGGTGCATTGCCGAAATATCTTGCCCGCATGGGGCATGATGTGCGGATTGTATTGCCGCGCTATTACGGTATTAAACCGGAAAAATACGGCCTCACGCTATTGCCGGGTACACTTGTGGTTCCAATGGGAATAATCGGCCACCAGTACTGCGGCGTCTGGGAAGGACGATTGCCGGGGAGTGACGTGCCGGTATATTTTCTTGAGCATGAAGCCTATTACGGGCGTGCCGGTCTGTATCAGGAGGGTGGCGAAGGATACCTGGACAATGATAATCGCTTTGTTTTCCTTTCCAAAGCGTCTCTTGAACTGTGCAAAATGCTTGATTGGTCACCGGACGTTATTCATGCCCATGACTGGCATACCGGGCTTATACCGGTGCTTCTGAATACCTCCTATCTGCATGACCGTTATGTCGGTAATGCTGCCTCTTTGCTGACGCTCCATAACATGCAGCATCAGGGGAATTTTTATCCAGGACTGATGGATGTGATCGGTATCGGCTGGAAACATTTTACCTACCTCGAGCTGGAAATGAATGATCAGGTCAATCTGCTGAAGGGAGGAATCTATCACTCAACGCTTCTGAATACTGTCAGCGAAGAGTATTCGCGCGAAATCCAGACAGCTGCGTACGGTTGGGGACTGGAAGGGGCGGTGCGGGATCGGGCGACTGATTTGAGCGGCATCCTGAATGGTGTCGATTATGAAGAGTGGGATCCTGCCACTGATCCTTTAATTGCGGCCAACTATACGGCCCGCACCGTAAAAAAAGGTAAGGCGGCCTGCAAGTGTGATCTGCAGGCAGCTATGGGACTGCCTCTGCGTGACGATGTCCCCTTGTTCGGGATCGTTTCGCGAATGGTAAAACAGAAAGGCACGGATATCCTGGCCGAGGCCATTCATCGCATCATGGAATTGGATTGCCAGTTTGTGGTTATTGGTAATGGTGAGCCGTGGGCACACTTCTACTTTGGTGATATTGCTGCCATGTATCCTGAAAAATTTGCCTGTTATATCGGTTACAACGAAGCCCTCGCTCACAAGGTTGAGGCGGGCTCTGATTTTTTTGTGATGCCGTCAGCATTTGAACCGTGCGGTCTCAACCAGATGTATTCGCTTGCGTACGGTACTCCCCCGATAGTCCGGGCTACCGGCGGCCTTGATGACAGTATTGAAAACTTCAATGAAGCGGTCTTGAGCGGAGATGGATTCAAATTCTGGAACCATAGCGCAACGGCACTGTTTGACACGATCGGCTGGGCAGCCTGGACCTTTTTTAATAATCCGAAGGGTATGGCTGCACTTCGTAAAAACGGCATGCATAAACGTTTTACCTGGGAAGCTGCCGCCCAAAAATACGATGAACTCTACCACTTGGCGGTTTTACGCCGACGGGGTGGGGAGTATTACCGCAACCGCTTCGAATAATTCATGGAATTGTCTCCGCTCCGCCAGTATATTGACCGGCTTGAGTCAATCGGCGAACTTGTCCGCGTGCCTGTTGCCGTTGATCCGGTTCTGGAAATTGCCGCAATTACAGACCGTGTCTGCAAACAGCCGGATGGCGGTGCGGCGCTTCTCTTTGAACGTCCGAAAGGAAGCAGTTACCAGGTTGCGACCAACCTGTTCGGTTCGATACCGCGTGTCTGTACCGCGCTTGGTGTGGCACACATCAACGAAATGTCCATTCGGCTGCAGACGCTGCTCGATCAGATTGCAGCACCGGATATAGCAATAATTGACCACCAGATTGCATCTCTTCCTGATTTCGCCCAGTTTTCTCCCCGCTCTTCTGCCCAGCACGACACTCCCTTGGCCCGGATGAATCCACCAGATCTGACCGGTTTTCCTTTTCTGCACTCCTGGCCCGGTGACGGTGCCGCCGACGGATTTTCCCGGTATATAACACTGCCGCAGATATTTACCGTTGATCCTGATGGTGGCACTGGCAATTGCGGTATGTACCGTGTTCAGCTGCGTGGCGAGCGCGAAGTGGCGATCCAGTGGAAAGCCGGCAGCGGGGCTGCCCGACACGCGGAAAAGTATCGCCGTCAAGGAAAGCGCATGCCGGTTGCTGTTGTCCTTGGCGGTGATCCGCAAACTCTCTTAAGTGCGATGTTTCCGCTGCCGGGAAATCTGGACGAAATGACTTTTGCCGGCTTCCTGCGTGGTTCACCGCTGATTATGAGTCCATGCCAGAGTGTGTCGTTACATGTTCCCGTCGGTGCGGAAATTGTGATCGAGGGGTACGTTGAGCCGGGAAAAACCGTCCTTGAAGGGCCGTTCGGCAACCATACCGGGTTCTATTCGCCAGCTGCTCCGGCTGCATTGATGCGGGTCACGGCCGTACGCCACCGCCCGGACGCGCTGATCCCTGCTACTATCGTCGGGGCACCGCCAATGGAGGATTGCCGGATGGCGCACGTCTGGGAACGTCTCCTGCTGGTATTTCTGCAGAAACTGGTACCAACAGTCAAAGATATCCATTTTCCTCCGGAATGGATATTTAACCAGAGTGCCATCATTTCCCTTGAAAACCCGCAACCGGGCATGGTACGGAACATTTCAGCGTATATATGGATGCTTCCGTGGTTCCGGGCGGCGCGGATACTGCTTTTTGTCGATGCTGATACGGCCCCGCACGATCTTTCGCACGTGGCCTGGCGGGCAATTAACCGCATTGATTTCACTGATGATATAATTCACGACAGCGACTCCGGACGCATTGCGGTCGATGCAACCGGATGCCGTGTGCGGCGTCCAGAAATTACTGTTCCTGCAGAATTAGCCGCACTGGTTACACGCCGTTGGAAGGAGTACATGATACCGTGACCGATACAAAAATTTTCAGAAAAATAAGTATATTCCTGGAAATGATCAAGTTCTCTCATACGATCTTTGCGCTGCCGTTTGCGCTGACCGGCGCGTTGCTGGCCGCAGGTGGACTACCTACCGTCCGTCAGCTTGTCTGGATCATACTGGCGATGGCCGGTGCACGTACTGCCGCAATGGCAATGAATCGGCTGATTGATGCCGAGATCGATGCACGTAATCCCCGCACCGCTGTCAGAGCAATTCCTGCCGGACTCATAAGCAGGGGACTGACATTTTTCTTCATCCTTGCGGCAACTGCCGTGATGATAATTGCCGCGCAGATGCTCAATCCGCTCTGTCTCAAACTCTCGCCGATCGCGCTTTTCTTTCTTGTTCTCTATTCGTACTGCAAGCGTTTTACCGCATTGGCCCACGTTGTGCTTGGCGTCTGCCTGGCCGCAGCTCCGATCGGAGCCTGGGTTGCCATCCGTGGAACGATAGACGCACCGGTAGTCGTGTTGGGTACCATCGTGCTGTTCTGGGTAGCCGGATTCGATATACTGTATGCGCTTCAGGATCTTGAGTTTGACCGGTCAGCAGGGCTGCACTCCGTCCCGGTGCTGCTCGGAGTGAATGGATCGCTTTGGACGGCCCGTGTTTTTCACCTGATTATGGTCGGGCTGCTGTTTGCATTATTTTCTCTCATGCATCTGGGGATGCTCTTTTTTGCCGGTATTCTCGCGGCAGCCGCCATGCTCCTGTATGAACACTGGCTGTTACGCGATGGCGATCTTGAAAAACTCGATGCAGCCTTTTTTAATATGAACGGATATATCAGCGTTGCCATCCTGCTGTTCACCGCTGCTGATGTCCTGACGAGGTGACCATGACACAGAAGCAGATATTTGTCGCATTGACCGGTGCATCCGGATCCATGTATGGTCTTCGGCTGGCGGAACAGCTCTGCCTGAACGGATTTCAGGTGACATTCAGTGCCAGCTGCAGCGGTACGTCGGTCTGCCGGGAAGAAACCGGACTTGACCTCTCGGGTGATCTGGACAAGGCACTGCAGCGACTGTACGACCATCTGGAAATTAACTCCGGCATCACTCTGATGCATCCGGACGATCTCTTCTGCGGCGCTGCCAGCGGGTCATCGGCACCTTCTGCCATGGTTGTCTGCCCGTGCAGCATGGGGACGTTGGCGCGGATTGCCGGCGGGAGTTCCGGTAACCTGATTGAACGCTGCGCTGACGTGATGCTAAAGGAACGTCGGTCACTGCTGCTGGTCCCTCGTGAAACTCCTCTTTCCGATATCCATCTTGAGAACATGCTTAAGCTTTCCCGTGCCGGAGCCCGCATCATTCCCGCCATGCCGGCTTTCTATAACAGGCCGGAGTCAGTCCTGGATCTGGTGGATTTTGTCGTGGGAAAAGTCCTGGATCAGCTCGGAATCGAGAACGATCTGTATAAACGCTGGGGAACGGAGTGACGCCGTTTGCTCATGTCCGATAAAGATGTGCCTTTTCATATATCCGCCTATCTGACTAAACGGGCAGATGGCGGACCTTGGAAAGTTTCGGAGGGAATATCATCCCGTTTTTCCGGAGCAATCGTGATTCCTTCACTGGCTGAAGCTGAAAATCTGCCGCTGACGCTGGAGTCACTCTCTCTCAACCGTGCCGATCTTCTTGATCAACATCTCATACTGATCGTGGTAAATGGACGAGCCGACGCCACAGGGCCGGAAACAGTCGACAATATTCACACCTTGAAGATGCTGCCGCTGTGGAAACAGCAGTATCGCCTGAAGAACCTCTACTGGGTCGATGCCGCTTCGCCCGGATACGAACTGCCGCACAAACAGGGGGTCGGTCTGGCGCGCAAGATAGGTCTTGACCTAGCGCTCCGGTATCTTGATTTTCGAGACAAAGATCCGCTGCTGATCTGCCTTGACGCTGATACATACGTGCAGCCCGACTATCTCACTGCAATTACGCAACATTTTTCCTGCGCTGCAGCCGGAGGAGCAAGTCTCCCCTATCGGCACCGCCCGGCTGCCGATGCTGCAGGGCAGTCAGCCATTGACCGCTATGAACTGTTCCTGCGGGTTTATGTGCTGGGACTGAAACAGGCAGGTTCACCCTATGCCTTTCACACTGTTGGCAGCGCCATGGCCTGTCGGGCATCGGCATATGTCGCTTCAGGGGGAATGAACCGACGACTTGCGGGGGAAGATTTTTATTTTTTACAGCAGGTTCATAAAACGTCCGGAGTTTTACCGTTGACCGGAACTGTCGTCCATCCCTCGCCACGTGCTTCACATCGGGTTCCATTCGGGACCGGCCGTGCGGTGGGTGACATATTGACAGGGGGGGAACACAAGCTGCTATTCTACCACCCTGATATTTTTACGATTGTGGGGAAATGGCTGGCATGTGTCGAGGAACATGGAGGGAAAGATGCTTCACTATTGCTGAACCGGGCTCTGCTGGTCTCGCCTGTTCTGCATGGGTATCTGGAACAGGCAGGTTTTTATAACGCCTGGGATAATCTGAAGAAAAACAACCGTGGGGCGGCACCATTCAAAGCCGCGTTTCACGGGTGGTTTGATGCTTTCCGCACCATGCGCCTTATTCACGAGTTGAGTGACGGCGGGTATCCCCGCGTCGAACCGGAGGCGGCGGTCGTGCCTCTGCTGGAGAGCAGCGGGCACACCGTGCCTGTAAGCGTCGGCGAACAACTGGGGCTGTTACGGCGGTTGCAGGGTGCTCTGTGACAGATAGTGCGGGATTTGTAGTTGAACAGTACGTGCGATCTGATGCAGTTCATACCTGTTGTTGAAAAACTGATGGAACGGTTCAGGGCGTTTGCGGCCGTGTCGAACTTATTCCCGTGATATACAGCGTTATTTCCCCTCCCGGTTTCCGCACGATCACTTCGTCGTCAAGTTTTTTGTGGAGCAGTGCCTGACCGACCGGTGAGTCAATGCTGATTCTACCGGCGGTGACGTCAATTTCATCGGGACCGACAAGCTGATAACAGCGCTCTTCTCCGCCTTCCTCTTCGTAGGAGACCCAACAGCCGAATGTCACCTGTTTCGGGTGCGTCGGCACAGTAGCCACCTTCAGCACTTTCAGGCGGGAGCCGAGGTGTTTCAGTTTACGGTCGATTTCCCGCAGCCTTTTTTTGCCGTAGATATATTCGGCGTTTTCCGAGCGATCACCTTCGGCCGCTGCATCTGAAACACCCCGGACAACTTTTGGTCGCTCTACTTTCCAGAGGTAGTCATATTCGTCACACAGCTTTTTTAATCCTTCGGCAGAAATCAGATTTGTCATGCAGCAGCTCCGATATGAGTGAGACAAAAACAGCCCGCTGATGCGGGCTGTTTGATTGTGGTATTGTTGTATATGAGGATTATTTTGCGACGTCAAGCAACTCTACATCAAACAACAGGGTGGCATTCGGTGGAATATCCCCGCCTGCACCGCGTGCTCCATAGCCGAGTTTAGAGGGAATCGTAAGTTTACGCTTGCCGCCGACTTTCATAGTCATGACACCCTCATCCCACCCCTGAATAACCTGGCCTACACCGATTATAAACGAAAACGGCTCTTTACGGTCGACGGAACTGTCAAACTTTTTACCGTTTACAAGTGTACCGGTGTAATGCACCGTAACCTGCTTACCGGCTGTAGGAGAGGCACCTTTGCCGACGACTACATCGACATATTTAAGTCCGGATGCGGTGGTAACGGTCTTTCCAGCCCCTTTTTTTGCCTCTTTGGCGGCAAATGCGGGGACAGCAAGTATCGTTGCCACAAGAACTGCTACTGCAATTTTGCCAAAACGCTTCATTCGTGTAAACCTCCAGAAGTTTTTAAATACACCCGGGCAGAATAGATGGTTTCATTCATGCTGGCAACAGAGAATTTCTCAGAGAGTAAAACTGCCTTGCAGTGTTGCTCCTATATCATGTATTCTGGCTCGTTGAAAATTTGTCGAAAGGAACTCAATATGTTTGCAGCGGATCTGATACAAAAGCTGACTTCTATCGTCGGTTCTGAAAATATATTAACATCGAAACAGGACATGATTTGCTACGGCTATGATGCCACCCAGATGGAGTTCCTGCCGGATGCGGTTGTTCACCCGGCAAATGCAGATGAAGTCTCAGCTGTTCTCAAGTTGGCAAACAGTGCTGGATTCCCGGTATTCCCCCGAGGCGCCGGAAGCGGATTTACCGGAGGTTCGCTCCCGAAAGGGGGGGGGGTCGTCCTGGTTACAACCCGCATGAATCGTATTCTGCGGATCGATACGGAAAACCTGATAGCCGAAGTAGAGCCGGGTGTTGTCACCGAGCAGTTTCAGATAGCGGTTGAAAAGCTCGGGTTTTTTTATCCACCTGATCCTGCGTCGCTCAAGTTTTCAACTTTGGGCGGTAACGTCGCTGAAAATGCCGGCGGACCGAGGTGTGTCAAGTATGGTGTCACCCGCGATTTCGTCATGGGTCTTGAAGTTGTGCTGCCGACCGGCGAAATAATCCGCACCGGAGGAGAAACATACAAGGCGGTCGTCGGCTACGACATGTCCCGCCTGCTCTGCGGGAGTGAAGGAACACTGGGCGTTATCACCAAGATCATCTTCAAAATTCTGCCGTATCCCGATGCCAAGAAAACCATGCTGACAATCTTTGATTCCATCGACGGTGCAGCCAAGGCGGTCTCAACGATTATCGGCAACAAAATAATTCCGACCACGCTTGAATTTATGGATTATTCCACCTTGCAATGCGTTGAGCGGCGCTTCAACCTGGGAATTCCGCCAGAGGGCCGGGCGGTACTTCTCATTGAAGTGGATGGCGACCGTGACCTGATCGAGAAACAGGCGTCCAGGATACATGATCTCATCAAGCCGCTCGGTCTCGTGCAGTTCCGGGCCGCCCGGGATGCCGCAGAATCGGAAGAACTCTGGCGGGTACGTCGTCTGGTCTCACCATCACTCCGTGATATCAATCCCACGAAATACAACGAGGATGTTGTCGTGCCACGTAGCAAAGTGCCCGATATCATCCGCACCATTGAGAAGATTCAGGTAAAATACGACATTCCGATCGTCAACTTCGGCCACGCTGGCGACGGCAATATCCATGTCAATATCATGGTTGACAAGGATGTCCCCGGCATGGATGAGAAGGCACATGACGCTATTCGTGACGTTTTTCAGGCTGCACTTGACCTCAATGGCACCATGTCGGGTGAGCATGGTGTCGGGCTTTCCAAGGCTCCCTATATTGAACTGGAGCTTTCTCCTCATCAGATCTCTGCCATGAAAGCAATCAAAGCTGCCCTTGATCCCAATAACATACTGAACCCGGGTAAAATGTTTCCCTGGTAGGAGAAGCCACATGACGCATGATACACAAAAGGAAATTCAGAAGGCTTCGCTGATCGGGCGTATTCTGTCAATGGAAACGTTTCTGCTATTCATGGGCATTGCCCTGTTGATCTATGGGGTTGCCAACAGCGCGACCATGGTTATTTTCTGGGGGTGCGTCATCGTGCCCGGCGTTCTGATACTCCACCAGATTCGCAAGCGGGACTGGTCAAAGCATTGGCAGGAGATGGAAGAGGAACATAAACGTCAGGAAGCATTCGAAATGCGCCGAAAAAAGGTCGCTGAAGATGCGAGGGACAGCAATGGTGGAAAATAATCGCGGCACTATAATACTGGCGTCAGCTTCACCACGGCGAACAGAACTGATGACGCTGGCCGGTATCCTGTTCAGTGTCGTGCCGGCAGATATCTGTGAGGATGTCCAGCCGGGAGAGCTCCCTGCCGATCATGTCATGCGGCTTTCACGTGAAAAAGCCGATGCGGTTGCGGCAAAAGCGGACGGGCGATTTTTCATCGGTGCAGATACGATTGTTGTGCTGGATGGTGCGATCCTCGGTAAGCCGCTCGATGGGGAAGATGCCACTCGGATGCTGAGGGGGCTGTCCGGAAGAAACCATGAGGTTATTACCGGTTTTACCGTCTATGACTCGGTGAATGGGGTACATATCAGCCGCAGCGTCTGCACGGAAGTGACATTCAAAAAACTGGAAGAAACAGAGATTGCCGCATATATAGCCACCGGATGTCCGATGGATAAGGCCGGAGCCTATGCTATCCAGGGTGGTGCGGTGCATTTCGTACGTTCGATCAACGGCTCATACACCAATGTCATCGGACTGCCGATGACGGAACTGTATGAGGTGCTGCAGACCCTGCAGGCAGTGGAGTAACCCCGTATGACTATCGCCGTTAATATCGCCACCATCAATCAGCGCATTCGCAGCGCTGCCGAAAAAGCCGGACGGGATCCATCCACTGTCCGTCTGGTTGCGGTGTCGAAAACACGTCCTGCGGCAGATATCAGTATGGCGTTTCAGGCAGGACAGGTACTTTTCGGTGAAAATTATATCCAGGAGTTGGTGCCGAAGCTGACAGAGGTGCGGGAGGCTGTGCAATGGCATGTAATCGGTCATCTGCAGAGCAATAAGGTGAAATATATTGCCGGGCAGGTGGCGATGATACATTCCGTTGACCGTGCTTCGCTGGCTACGGAGATCGACCGCCAGTGGGGTAAACTGGGGAAAGTCTGCGACGTGCTGATACAGGTCAATATTTCCGGAGAAAGCACAAAATCGGGAACCACGGAGGAAGGGGCAGTTCAGCTGGTACGGGAATGCTCTCTCCTTCCGAATATTAAAATTAAGGGGCTTATGACGATGCCTCCGTTTTTCGATGATCCGGAGGCTGCACGGCCGTACTTTGCCGGGTTGCGCCGCCTGGCAGGGGTTGTTGCTGCAGCGCAGATTGCCAATGTTGAAATGGGGGAGCTCTCAATGGGTATGTCGGGTGATTTTGAAGCGGCCATTCAGGAGGGAGCCACGCTCGTGCGGGTTGGTACAGCAATCTTCGGGGAACGGTGACCGCTATGTTGCACGGGTCGTTTTTGACGCCGGTGAAGCATCCGGCCGATTCATTTCTTCGATATATTTCAGGACAAAGCGCTGAGCGGCTTCAACCGCCTTCGGAATATTCCATTTTTTCAGGTCACGATCTTCCACCGCGTTACTGATTCCGCGAATTTCCAAACAATCAACTCCGCAGCGGAGGCAGACCTGTGCCACTGCCGCTCCCTCCATGTTTTCGATCAGCGCATTCCAGCGTCCTGAGATTTCTGCACCGTACGCCTGAGTACCACTGCAGGTCGAAACCGTTGCCGATCGACCTCGTACGAGCGATACCCCATAATAATCCGCAAGCTGCATGGCTTTTTCTGCTGCGTGACGGGAAAGCGGTACAACATTATAACAGCTCAGGGTGCCTTGCTGAACTGATGGAATATGCATGTATTCAAGATCTTTCCAGCCACTGGAGACCACCACACCTTCATCAGCCAGAATTTCCTCAAGTGCCACAACCAGAGCGCCGACTGAAAGGCCGCTGCCGAGATACGCGCCCGCACATCCGGTATTGATGACAAGCTGAGGCTGATAGCGGGCAATCATCACCGCTGTTGCTGCCGCGGCATTTATCTTGCCAACCCCCCCGGCGCAGACTACAACATGCACACCGCCGAGCGTTCCTTTGACATATTCAAAGCCCCCCGCCGTAACCCTTCCGGAATGTTCAAGTGATGTTTCCAGGAGTTTAATTTCCTGTGGCACCGCTGCAATCACAATAACTGTCTTCATTGGGGGTCCGTTAGAGGTGTCTGCCGGTTTCGGCGTTGGTACGCCTGTAAATCCTCATATGTATCAATGTCATGCCATTCGGGCAGGAGCGCAACTGTCAGGCCCGCCGTCCGGGCAGCTTCAAGACTCTGCCGGAGTACGTCAGAAGTACTCCAGCTGATGTTCCTGAATAATTGCGGGTATACCTGTTTCATGCCGAGGAGGTAATAGCCACCGTCACTGCTCGGCCCCACTACGACGTCGTGCCGCTGCTCAGCCAGCAATTGGTACGCACTCTGGATATATGCGAGCGGGATATCCGGGGAGTCACTGCCGATGATGCAGCAGATACTGACACCGCGAGAGAACATTTCTATGCATGCCGTCTGCATACGTTGCCCCAAATCACCTGAACCCTGGTAGTGAGCGCGGCAGCGGTACCGCTCGGTCAGAAGCGGGAGCGAATTTTCGTCACACGCCCAAAAAACAACAGTTTCAACATCACTCAGCTGCCGGGTGGTGTTCAGTACATCCTGCAGCATTGTTTCATACCATTTTGCAGCGACCTCATTTCCGACTGTTGCAGCGAGCCTTGTTTTTACCTTTCCAGCAATTGGTTCGCGAGCGAAAACAATCAGCCCTTTTCTCATCGACGGTCCATCTCCACAGCGGCGTAGGCAGAATGGTTGTGGATGGATTCAAAATTCTCAGCTTCTACTGAAAACCAGGTGATGTTATCGAGCGCTGCCAGTCGGGAGTGCGCTTCACGTACCATGTCCTCAACAAAACGGGGGTTCTCGTAAGCCTGTTCAGTGACAAATTTCTCATCGGCACGCTTAAGAAGGGAGTAAAGCGGGCTGGAACCACACTGCTCAATCAGTTCCACCAGGTCTTCGATCCAGATAAAGTCGCGGTAACGAACGCGTACGGTCATGATACTGCGCTGGTTGTGGGCGCCAAAGCGGGAGAGTTCCCGGCTGCACGGACAGAGTGAGGTCAGCGGGACCTTGATGCCGAGTACAAAATCAAGACGGTCGGTCATTGAGGCGCTGAATTCACAGGTGTATTCCATCAGACTCTTGGCACCTGAAACCGGAGCTGCTTTGTCGATAAAGTAGGGAAACTGTATTTCAAGGTGGGCACTGTCCGAGCCAAGTTTTGATTTCATCTCTTCAAGAATTTTCTCAAGTTTGTCAAGGGCGATCTGCTCCCGGTATTTGTTGAGAATTTCCACAAAGCGGCTCATGTGGGTGCCTTTAAACTGATGCGGCAGGTCAACGTACATATTTATTTTGGCAACGGTATGCTGCAGCGTACGGTTCTTGTCCATCACTACAACAGGATAGGTAATATCTTTGACTCCTACTTTGGCGATCGGTATACGGCGGGTGTCAGGACGTTTTTGCATATCCGGCATATGGGGTGAACCATGAGGGGCCTCATTTTTTTTCATGGTTGGCCGTCCTGTCGTACAACAACGCTGAGTTTACTCACGGGGCCGGTTTTAGCGGGTATATCTGTTCGATCTGTTGGCAGAGAAGGGGCGCCAGGTTCCAGTTGTATTTCCAACACCCTGCCGATCTCGTTCCAGATGCCATCGCGTCCCTCTTTGGAAAGAGCCGAAAACGGCAGCATCATTCCCTTGTCGCGCTTTATCGCAGCGGCAATAATTCCCTTCTGCTTGGCCTGCTCATTTTTAGACAGTTTGTCGCACTTCGTCATGACCAGAATTGGCGGAATATTGTACGTCTCCAGCCAGCGCAGCATCTGTAGATCGCCATCGGACGGAACCCGCCGAATATCGAGTATCAGCACAACCGCTTTAAGTGACTCGCGAATCGACAGGTACGACTCGATCATTGGCCCCCATTGTTTGCGGAGCGCCGGGGGAGCTTTCGCATACCCGTAACCAGGGAGGTCAACCAGAGTCAGGATACTGTTGATGTCAAAAAAATTGATCAGTTGTGTTCGCCCCGGGGTGGAACTGGTGCGCACGAGTCCCTTGCGCCCGGCTAATACGTTGATCAATGAGGATTTTCCGACGTTGGAACGCCCGACAAATGCTACCTCCGGTAAACCTGGTGGTGGATAGTCCCCCGGTTTTGCAGCACTTTTTATAAAGTCAGCCTGAATTACATTCATAGCAACGGTCTCCTTGAATCGGCCATTATACTGTTCTGAACCCTGCAGATTCAAGTACTTAATTCCGACATAGTATTATTTGTTCGAGTGTAATTACCGCGTGGTATTCACCTGAATAATATGGTATATGGGAAACACTATTTTTCTTGTGGCATGAGTTGAAACACTGAGTTACGGGCACCACTGCCCGATCATAAACCCGCGGAAGGAGTTAAAAAATGGAGAGCGTGAATGCAAAGGATCGTCATGGCCATACCCCACTCATCAGTGCTTCCAAAGAAGGGCTTAAGGACTTTGTCCAGGACTTGCTGCATCGTGGAGCCGACATTACCGCCAGCAGTGACAAGGGTAAGACGGCCCTGCACTACGCTGCTGCCAACGGGCATACAGAGATTGTCAGGATGCTGATTGATAAGGGGGCAGAGGTGGATGCACCCGACCGAGAAGGACATACCGCGTTGATGTTGGCAGCCATTTACGGGTGCAACCTGACCGTCCAGGCACTTCTTGACGGCGGTGCTAACCCGACGATTAAAACACCGTCCGGCAATACAGCAAATTTGTATGCCGAAAATAATAGCCACCCGCTGGCGGCAGCACTGCTGAAGAAGGCAGAACGAGCAAAAGTGGGTAATGCCTGAAAGTAACGTCTATGCCTGATGGCTCAGATTGATCGATGTAAAACGATATAAGCCGGTGAAAATGTAAATTTTCGCCGGCTTATATCGTTTCAGAGCAAATCGGGTACTGGTGTTGTGTTTAATTGTCTCCCGTCCCGAATTACAGGTTCTCCCCCAGTACGGTATTGTCAATAAGCCTGGTGCTCCCAATTTTTACCGCCAAGGCCAGCAATGTGCTGCTGTCAGCGACTTCTACCTCCTGTAACAGGCTGCTGTCGCGGAACTCTAGGTAATCAATGACCGCCGCGGGCTCTTGCTCAATAATTGCCCGGGCCTCCCTGGTCAGAACATCTATGGAATACTCTCCCGCGGCAAACAGTTCACGTACCCGCGTGATTGCACCGAAGAGGCAGAGGGCGCTCGTCCTCTCCGCGGGCGTCAGGTAGGCGTTACGTGAACTCATCGCCAGGCCGTCCGGCTCGCGTACAATGGGCATGCCGACGATCTCAACAGGCATATTCAAGTCTGATGTCATGCGGCGGATTACTGCCAGTTGTTGAAAATCCTTACATCCGAAGAGTGCAACATCCGGGCGGACAATGTTGAAAAGTTTGGCAACAACTGTCGAAACACCGTCAAAGTGCCCGGGTCGACTACCGCCGCACAGTGGCAGCGATATTTCCCGCACGCTCACGCCGGTCTGGAATCCGTGTGGGTACATTTCAGCGGCAGTCGGGATGAACACGATATCGACACCGCATTCATCGGCGATTTGGCAATCACGTTCAAGATCGCGCGGATAGCGGTCAAGGTCTTCATTCTTGCCGAATTGGATAGGATTGACAAAAATTGAGAGGACCAGTACGTCCCCCCGTTTTCGTCCTTCACGCAGCAATGAGGCATGCCCTTCATGCAGATAGCCCATGGTGGGGACAAAGGTTATACATCTCCCGTTCCGTTCGGGGGCGATGGCCAGCGCCTGCATATGAATAATGCTGTTAATTATCTTCATCGAATCCTCAGGTAAAGGAGTGTTCTGCTGTCGGGAATTCGCCGCTGCGAACCTCTGCGACATATTGCGAAACTGCGGCGGTGATGAGTGGAGCCAGATCGGCATAGCGTTTAACAAATTTCGGTGAATACTTTTCACACAGACCGAGAATGTCATGGATAACCAGTACCTGGCCGTCACAGGATGGGCCTGCACCGATGCCGATGGTCGGAATGGATAATTCGGCACTGATTTCTGCCGCCAGTGACGCCGGGATCCCCTCCAGCACGACGGCAAACGCCCCAGCGTGTTGTACGGCAAAGGCGTCATCCATTATCCGCTCAGCCTGATCGTTTCTCCCCTGGACTTTGTAGCCACCCATGCGGTGTACAGATTGCGGAGTCAGTCCAATGTGAGCCATGACCGGGATGTCTATTGACGAAACTGCACGGATAACATGGGCCATGTTGCTGCCACCCTCTACCTTAACCGCTTCGGCTCCACCCTCTTTAATCATTCTACCGCAATTTCTACAGGCATCCTCAATGCCGGTCTGATATGACATGAACGGCATATCGGCTACAACAAGGGCCTTGGGATCAGCCCGTTTCACCGCTCGCACATGGTAGATCATCTCGTCCATGGTAACCGGCAGGGTTGTGTCATGCCCCGCGAACACAACTCCGGCTGAATCACCCACCAGAATTGCATCTACCCCGCCATTATCAACGAGCCGCGTAAACGGATAATCATACGCTGTCAAGACGGTAATGCGCTGACCGTTCTGCTTCATCTTCAATAAATCAGGTATTGTCGTTTTTTTTCTCATATGGCTCCCAAAAAACAAAAAACGCACCGGATGGCGCGTTGAGAACGGACAGACGGTTGAAATAGTAAACCTCTCTGTGGGGGATCCCCCCTTTCCGTCCCGGTTCGATTCCGTGCAGTATGTGCTGCTGCTGACTGCCGCAGTGATCAACTCCCTGCTGGGTAGCCGTCACGACAGCGTGTCAAAATATCAGAGCCATAAATTAAAATCCAGATAAATATTGGCCTCCGGGTTCACAGCCGGCAGTTCAAATCGGGCAGGTCAGGTTTTTCATGTGCTCCAATTCCTTGACGACCTCAGCACTCTGGGTTCTCCGCATTTCCATATTATCGAACATTTCCGTAACCATGCTGCTGACCAATTCTACATTGCGCCGGATTAACACTCCGTCATTAACCTGGCGCGATGTAGAATTAACCATCTCATGGGCCATATCCTTGATCGTCTCGATTGACTTGGCGATGCTTCTCGTGGCTTTTGCCTGGTCTGTCGAAGCGGCAAATATCTGCGATGTCATGGAGCTGATTTCATCCATCGAATGTGCCACCAGTTGGACGCTGGTAACCTGTTCCCGGGTTGCCTGCTTTATCTGTTTGGTCATATCAAGCGAACAGTTTGAACTGTCGAAGATAGCAGTAAGGGACTCCCCTGTTGTGTACCCCAGTTCAACACCGCGGTGTACGAGATCCTTCGTTATTCTTATATTGTTAGCGGCAGTTTTTGACTCACGCATGATCTCTTCAATAATGGAGGTTATTTCACCTGTTGAATGGCCGGTCTGAAGAGAGAGGTTACGGATTTCATCAGCCACGACGCCGAAGCTCTTTCCATATTCACCCGCCTGAGCAGCGATAATGGAGGCATTTAACGCCAGTAAATTGGTACGCTTTGTGATGTTGTTAATAACATTGATGATGTTTTCAATTCGGGTGCTGTTTTCTGCCAAACGCTGAATCGCATCAAAAGAGAGTCCTACCGACAGTTTGATTTCGTCCAGTGCGAGTATTGTCTCGGAAACAACTGCCCGACTTTCTTCTGCCCGCTCTTTTACCTGATGAGACACCTCATGAGAAATCGCCGCGTTCTGTTCAACGTTACCGATGGTGCTATGAATCTCCTCCATTGCCGCTGCTGACTGGTGGACAACCCCTGCAAGGTGGTCAAGGTTCCGGGTTACCTGTTCAATAGCGACGGAGATCTGGTTGACAGCAGAACTTGTTTCATCCACCGAGGCCATTACACCTTCCGATGCAGACGCAATAATAGAGGTGCCATCAGCGACGGAGTCGACACCTTCTCGCAGGTTACCGACATTTTTTGAATACTGGTCGCGATTAGAGAGCAGAAATTTGAACGAACTTTCCATCTCAGACGTTAACGCGTCAATAGATGTCAATAAATTGATGCGGGTAATTGCCGAGGCGACCTGGTCTGCAAATAACAGAATGGTATCAACATCTGAATCGTTGAGGGCACGGTGACTGTTTTTGTTGTCTATTCCAAAAACCCCGAT
>JAQTXD010000052.1 GCA_028688955.1 Desulfuromonadaceae bacterium | reverse complement strand
GTGAAAACCGTCGCCCCCAGCAGAATTATTCCCAGAGCGACCAACAATAACATCCAGTTAAGCATAGGTTACATCTCCACCCGTGTAACAACTCCCTGTAGCTTTGCCGCCGGGAGCTTGTTAAACTGCACGAAGTTGGGGGTCAACTTCTTGAGAGTTGAGAAAATTTTCCAGGCCGGGTTGCCGGTGGAGATGTCTTCAATGCCATAGAAAATGACCTTTTCTATAATGCCGTTGTCCTTAAGGAGCTGCTCGATATCGAACATTTCCATATAGCCCGCCTTGATTTCAAACGCATCGAGACCGGTTCCCAGGCCCGTCGTGAGGCCGCTCTCCAATCCATACGGCTCGTCGGTTCGCAAGATGGAGATAAGTACATTCCGTTCATAGATAATATTACTGCGGATCGTGCAGTGAACCAGATAGGGAGGGATGGTGTTCCACTCTTTGACGAAGAACAGACCGGTACCGGCAATATGCCCCTTCTTGTAGATCTGTTCATAACTCATCAGATAGGTTTCCATGTCGAGCGGCCTGAGTGCTTTGTAAAGTGCCCGCTGGCCTTTGGTCCAGATCAGGATGGCGGTCAGTGGAATTGATGCCAGGATAAGTGACCAGTAGCCACCGTGGGGCAGTTTGTAGAGGTTGGAAATCAGGAAGGCAGCATCAACCAGCGTGACAAACAGGGCAATGGGGACTTTCCATTTTTTTGTCGTGCGGGAAAAAATCATTACCATCATGATACCGGTAATGGTCATGGTGCCGGTGACCGCCAGGCCGTATGCGGCTGCGAGGTTCTCAGACTTCTGGAAGATCAGCATGATCATGAGTACCAGCGCAAGCAGAATCCAGTTGACAGCCCCGATATAAATCTGGGATTTGAGCTGATGGGACGTATAATCGACTTTCAGGAGAGGGAGGATGCGTGTGGTGATGCCCTGGTAGACGATGGAGAACACGCCGCTGATTAATGCCTGGGAAGCTATGATGGTGGCCATGATGGTCAGAATCAGGAAGGGGATATAGAGCATGGCGGATTGGTCTTGCACCATCCCGAAAAGGATGTTCTTAGCTGCGGGATGGTTAATTATATATGCACCTTGCCCCATATAGTTGATGACCAAAGCAACAAAGACTATATACCAGGCACGTTTGACCGGTTTGCGACCAAGGTGCCCCATGTCGGCGTAGAGTGCTTCGCCACCGGTTGCACAGAGGATAACTTCGGACAGCACGAAGAATCCGGCCATGCCGTTTTTTGCCAGAAAGGTGATCGCATAATGCGGGCTGATGGCGGCAATAATGCCGGGGAAGGAGAACAGGGCGATGATGCCGGAGATTGTCAAGGCGGCAAACCAGACCACCATGATTGGTCCAAATGCTTTTGCAACCTTGTCGGTGCCTTTGAACTGAAACACAAACAGGAACATGGCGATAATCGCGGCGATCAGGATCAGCATAGACTGGCTGAGACCGCTTAACGCCGGAATAAGCAGGGCTCCTTCCACTGCAGAGAGAATACTGATGGCGGGTGTGATGACGCCGTCACCCAGCAGTAACGCCACGCCGAGATAGGAAAGAAAAGATATGAACACCATCTGCCGCCCCGGCTTGATCATGCGTACGAGTATCTCACGCAGCACGATTGTCCCTCCCTCTCCTTTACGGGAGAGGCTCATGGCGAGCAGGGCGTATTCGATATTGACCAGGATCATCAACGTCCAGACTATCAGTGAGATGATGCCGAAAACGTTTTCCTCGGTCGGTTTAGTCAGAGCGATGATAACGGTCAGTGTATAAATGGGGCTTGTACCGATGTCGCCGAATACCAAGCCCATGGACTTAATAATACCGCCCCAGAAGGAGTCTGATTCTCCATGTTTCATCTGTAGCCTCCGAAATTAGAAGAGAAACTTATACACCGGCAGACTGATGTTCTCAATCACTTTCTCTGGCAGCCGTTCCGCTCTGAGGCAATCGTATCGATTTCAATTATTGATGTTTACACGGAAATCAAAACTGCTACACTCCATCTTCGACCAAACACTCTGGATTGGACCTGCAATGGATGATACCGCTGATGAGCATATACGTGATCAAATGATCTGCCGCTATTTTAAGGTCGCCCGTCGCGACATGGTATTTCTCAAGTTTATTCTGGAAGCATATGAGGGGATGAATGTCATGAGTACCGTGGATAACACGGCCGGTATTATCCGCATTGCCGTTATGCCCGGTTTTGTTGCCGATATGGACGAACTGCTGGATGACCTGGGACGACAGGTGCCCATGGAAAGGGTGGAGTGGCACGATGAAACCTGCCGTTTCTGAACCGGTTGCCGGCCGTGCCCGCTACGCGCTTGCCCTGTTACTCACCGTCAACCTGTTGAACTATATTGATCGCCAGGCACTTTATGCCGTATTCCCTCTGATAAAATCAGATTTGAACCTCTCCGATACCGGTCTTGGATTTCTTGGCAGCGCCTTTATGCTCTGCTATATGCTGGCAGCGCCGTTCTTTGGACGACTGGGTGATCGATGCAATCGCACACGTCTTGCGGCCGGCGGCCTTGCTGCCTGGAGCATTGCAACGATGCTGTCCGGAACGGCGGGGTCCTATCGGATGCTGCTGGCGGCGCGGTCAATGGTCGGGATAGGAGAGGCGAGCTTCGGAACGGTTTCTCCCGGCCTGCTCTCCGACTACGTCAACCGTGAACGGCGCGGACAAACGTTATCGCTCTTCTATCTTGCCATTCCGGTTGGCAGTGCACTGGGATATATTCTTGGCGGGCAGCTCGGTCAGGCGTTTGGCTGGAAGGCGGCATTTCTGCTGGTAGGGTTGCCGGGGCTGTTTCTTGCTCTGCCGCTTTATTTTCTGGACGACCCACGCGTGAGTACCTCTCTGACTGACAAACCCAAAGAACCGCTGCTTCCCGAGCTGCGCCGCTTTTGGCTGAACCGCACCTACATGCAGGCAACACTTTCAATGGCCGCCATGACCTTTGCCCTTGGCGGCCTGGCTCAGTGGGCGCCTTCTTTTCTGCATCGTTCATTTGGCCTTGAAGTTGCCCGGGGCAATACGATCTTCGGGGCAATGACGGTTGTATCCGGCATTATCGGTACCCTCGCGGGCGGCTGGTTGGGCGACCGTTTCCAGCGTCGCACCCCTGTCGGCTATCTGTACGTTTCTGCTGTTGGTTTTCTGCTGGGAGCGCCGCTGATGGTTCTCGCGTTGACAACAGCCAGTCAGACGGTCTGCCTGGCCGCAATTTTTGCAGCGGAGCTGTTCCTGTTCCTGAATACCGGCCCGCTCAATACGGTTCTTGTTAATGTTGTCGCACCCGGTCGGCGGGCTATGGCATTTGCCCTCAACATCTTCGTTATCCATGCTCTGGGAGATGCCGTATCCCCCGCCATCATTGGCTTTCTGTCGGATCAGTGGGGATTGTCCCGGGCGCTGCTGATTACACCACTGGCCGTGCTGTTTGCGGCGGGCTTTGCCCTTCGGGGTGGGAGATATATCGAGGGAGATCAGGGGGCGGCGGAAGAAACCAGTATCTGTAACCCGCGGCCTGCGCCTGAAATATAGGTAAACGTGAGTAGTACCGGTCCAGTGATTGCCTGCCCCGTCCGATAATCATTCATAAACTTATAGCGAAACGACTTTACCCTGCAGTTCGGGGGGATTTCCAGGGTGTCTGGAAGTTCCCGGAGTACCGGCCAGGAACAGCTGTTCTGATGTTCGGCCGCGAAGTCGGGCAGTTTACCCATCAACGGCATTTCGCACCGGCAATAATCAAAGAAGAGAACGTCGTGCAGCAGAGCTTTCGCGGGCCCATCCAGCGGTGATCCTGCCAGTCGCGCGAAAAGCTCGAAAACCCTGCGGCAGGAGAGGCTCGAAAGATTCTCGTTTCCTGCCAGTCGCGTCATTCCATCAAGCGTGCGGGAGAAGGACCGGTGTCTTTCCAGTGCGCTGAATGTTGCAGGAAACCCACCATGTTTATTGAACAGGTCGAGCAGGCGGCCGATCGTCTCAATGCGACAGATATCATCGTAGGAGAGCCACGGATTGCGCAGAATCGTGTAGGGGGGAGATGCGGAAAACTCATACCCGTCGCGTGCCGCTATCGTCCGCATCGGGGCGCCTTTAAGAATCTTGAGCGGTTCAATCTGGATCATGTCCGGTTTCAGGTCGGCAATTGCCTGCAGGGAAATCAAAAAGCCGGCGTAACCCTCACCCGGCAGGCCTGCTACCAGATCAAGATGCACTTCGACCAGCGTTTCCTTTCTGAGTCGACTCACGGCAGCAAATATCTTCGGCAGATCCGCCGTTCGTCCCACCTGTTCAAGTGTTTCCGCAGACGATGATTGGACGCCGATCTCAAAGTGGAAGGTGTTTGCAGGGATCCTCGACAGAGTCTGCATGTTTTTGTCTGTCAGCAGGTCGGCCGCTATTTCAAAGTGAAAATGGCTGCTGATGTTATGTTCCAGAATGAACTCCCAGATCATATCAGCACGGACGGCATCGTAGTTAAATGTCCGGTCAACCAGCTTAATCTGGCCGACATTGCTATTCATTAAAAACAGGAGGTCTTTTTTTATCCTCTCTGTGCTGAATGAACGCACCGTACCCTCAACAGATGAGAGGCAAAACGCACAGGAGAAGGGGCAGCCACGCGATGTCTCGTAATAAATTAATGGTTTTGAGATGTCCACCAACCCCGCTTCAAACGGAGACGGGAGGCTGTCAAGAGGCAGACTCTTTCTGCTGAGTGGCCCTGATCCCGTATCGCTGCCATCCCGATAAAACAGGTTGTCAATTTCAGCCAGACGTTCCTGTCTCAGGCCGGGGTGCTCCTGCACCAGAGTCACAAGCAAGTTCCGGAAAACCTCCTCGCCTTCGCCCTTGACAACAAAGTCGACCGCCGGGTTGTCATGCATGAGGTCAAATATCCCGAAAGAAACTTCCGGTCCGCCAAGCACTATAGTTGTCTGCGGGGAGATCTTCCTGATATCAGAGACAATCTTCAAGGTTTGTTCGATATTCCAGATGTAACAGGAAAATGCGACCAGATCGGCCTGTTCGGCCATAATGAGTCGCAGGAGATGCCCGCGGGGTTCGTTAACGGTCCATTCGCGGATCGCTATCCGGGTGCCTGGGATTTCACGGCAATACACTGCCAGACAGGGGAGGGCCAGTGATGCGTGAGAATATTTTGCGTGCAGGGTAGTAAGGAGTATTCTCATTTCAGTGTCGTCTCAGAATATGATGAAATAAGTGCTGTCAGTATGTTGAATCTCTGTCCGGAAGGGCCTCGAAAGGTCATTCAACGTTCTAATAACATCCTCGCCTCTTGTGCCTGTCAGTAATTGTGGCTGGAATCCGACACGCTGATGGAGAACATCAAGCGGCAGGATTTCCGCTGAACGCAGTTCACCATTAAAGTGCAGACGGATAATGACGCTGATGTCAGAAATAGTACTTTTACTGGCGAAAACAAAATTGCCGAGGCTGTAGAATATGAGCCCGTTTCTGTAATGTTCAATCCCCTGAAGGACATGAGGGTGATGGCCGATAATCACGTCTGCACCGGCTTCAATTGATTTTCGGGCCATACTCTGCTGATACTGTTGCACCGTACTGAGCGCCTCCTTCCCCCAGTGAAAGGAGACAATGACATAGTCAGCCTGCTTGCGGGCGCTGGCAATATCGGCGGTAACCAGTTTCTCATAACCGGGGGCGGTGCCGGGGTGTTCCAGACCTGCAAAAAATTCGAACGGCTGGGTCAAAGAATAGGCGAGAAAGGCAAGCCTTTTGCTTTTAATAGTAAAAAGCGCCATTCTGCGTGCGTCTGAAATGTTCTTGCCGGCGCCGATTGAAGCAATACCTTTATCGCTCAAATGCTGACGTGTCTCCGCCAGCGCATCACCGCCAAAATCCATGCTATGGTTGTTTGCAAGAGTCACCAGATTGAAACCGGCGGCCCGTATGGCACCGGCGACTGTTGGGTCGGCACGGAAGCGATATTTTTTATCGGTATATTCCTCTCCATCTGCTGCGATGGGCGACTCCAGATTGGCGCAGTTGATATCGGCTGAAGCCAACACTTTCCTGACCCCGCTAAACGGATAATCATATCCTTTCTTGCGGAGGAGCGGTGCCCATTTTCCGGCCAGCATGACATCACCAACGGCGTTGATGACAATCTCTTCGGCATACGACTGTAGCGGTTGACAGAGAAGTACGATGATGGTGAGAATGTAGGTGTTTATTGGTTTCATTGGGCTCTTTTGCATTGACGTATATCGATGCAGATGCTACTAAATACACGCTTACTACTGAAAAATAAAGGTGTTTCCCAATGCTTGACATGAAAAACATTCGTGAAAATCTGGATGAGACGGAGCGACGACTCCGTACTCGCGGCGGTGTATCGTACCTGGACGGCTTTCGTGAGTTGGATGAACGGCGGCGTGCGCTGCTGAAAGAGGGTGAAACACTTAAAGCGCTGCGCAACGCAGTCTCGGATGAAATCGGACGAACCAAAGACAAGAGTCAGGTTCAGGATAAAATTCTTGAAATGCGTGAAGTCTCTCAAAAAATCAAGGGTATGGACGAAGATTTGGGGATAGTCGACGAACAGCTGAACTCCTTCCTGCTGACGGTGCCTAATCTGCCACACGTATCAACTCCGATCGGTATGTCCGAAAACGAGAATGTTCTGGTCAGGTCATGGGGTGAACCACAGGTGTTTCCCTTTGCAGCGAAGGCGCATTGGGATCTGGGTGAAGATCTTGGTATTCTTGACTTTGAACGCGGTGCCAAAATTACCGGTGCACGATTCACCCTCTATCGCGGTGCCGGTGCCCGTATGGAACGGGCACTTATAAATCTGATGCTGGATCTGCACACAGACAGCCATGGCTATCAGGAAGTGCTTCCTCCATTCATGGTAAATCGTGATTCAATGCAGGGAACCGGTCAATTGCCCAAGTTTGAAGAAGATCTGTTCAAAATGGTCGATCCTGATTTCTTCCTCATTCCGACTGCCGAGGTACCGGTTACCAATATCCATCGCGGTGAAATTCTCAAGAAGAGTGATCTGCCGATCAGCTACTGTGCCTACACTCCCTGTTTTCGTCGAGAGGCCGGTTCTTATGGTAAAGATACACGGGGTCTGATCCGTCAGCACCAGTTTAATAAAGTTGAGTTGGTAAAATTTGTCCATCCGTCTGAATCCGATGCCGGATTGGAAGAGTTGACCGGCCATGCGGAAAGAGTACTGCAGTTGCTTGAACTTCCGTACCGTGTTATGGCGTTGTGCAGTGGAGATATTGGCTTCTCGTCTTCAAGAACCTACGATATCGAAGTCTGGCTACCGGGGCAGAACTGCTATCGTGAAATTTCTTCCTGCAGTAATTTTGGTGACTTTCAGGCACGTCGTGCTTCAATACGTTTCCGTGAAGATGAGAAAGGAAAACCTGAATTTGTCCATACTCTGAATGGATCAGGGCTTGCGGTTGGGCGCACATTGGTGGCGATTCTGGAGAACTATCAGCAGGAGGACGGATCAGTGCTTGTCCCGTCTGTATTGCGACCGTACATGGGTGGCCTGGAGCGGATTGCTCTGTAAATCCATCACGCTTGGAACTGTTGGGGGGCATTATGTTTGGCAAAAAGAATGCGACGCTTCTGGAAGAGGCGGAGGCCAAAATTAAGCAGCAACAGGATAAGCTTGATTGGTATCAGCGGCACTACGAAAAACAGCAGATCTATATAGAAGAGTTGTATGACGTGGTCGGTGACCTTTCTCGTCAGCTGGGTATGGTCCTTAAAAGCGGAAATTTGGAGCGTCTCCAAAAAAACCCGTTCCTTGAAGAAAACAGTAATTTTTTCATTGATCTGCACCTGTTATTCAGCACGAAGATCAGGAAAGGTAAAAATATCTCGTGCTATTACGGTAAAGAACTTGATGAGTTGCAGCGAAAATTCCAAGACAGGGATTTTAAGGATAGCACTTCTATTCACCTGACAGAGCGTCTTACACTCGAGGATTTACGAACCCTTTTTAAGGATGGACTGTGGAGAAAATCTGTGGAAGAGTCACTGCATGCCATCAGATGTGAAAGAAATCTTGATGAAAAGTAGCAATAATATCTTTGCAACATGCTCTTGACAGATTCTTACTAATTGAAAATTGAAAACCGGTGTGCTATACAGGTCGCGTCAATTAACTATGGAGAGGTGGCCGAGTGGTTTAAGGCAGCGGTCTTGAAAACCGCCGAGTGTAACAGCTCCGTGAGTTCGAATCTCACCCTCTCCGCCATTTAAATATCAAGCACTTACGCTCTTTGAGGTAAGTGCTTTTTTGTTGCCAAAATACTGATTTAGTGCAAATTCAGTGCAATTATAACTAACAGACACCCTTATTATTCAATAATCCTCAATCAGTCCTCTCCTTCAATCTCCAATAATCAGACAGTTTTTTAAAGCAGATGCACTGAAAGTGCACTTAAAATTAATAGTGCAATTAAATAACTAATAATAATAGTTATTTATAATATACAGTTATCGGTTTTGATAAACGATGGTTGATAACAAATGGCGTTTGTTGTAGTTTTTTGAGCATGGTTTTTAAGATCGGTTTGCGGGGGTGCATCATGGCGAACATTCAGAAGGTCGAGGGCAAGCGCGGGGCAAAGTTTCGGGCATTGGTCAGGATCAAGGGCTTTCCACCTCAATCGGCTACGTTTGACCGGATTACCGATGCAAAGAAATGGGTTCAAGATACCGAATCGGCAATCAGGGAGCGGCGCTATTTCAAGACGGCAGAGGCGCAACACCACACAGTCGAGGATATGATTAAAAAATACGTCAAGGACGTTCTGCCACAGAAGAAAACGACAAAGGATGTCAGCCTGCATCTCAATTACTGGAAAGAGCAGATCGGCGCTTATATGCTTTCGGACGTGACACCGGCAATGCTGGGAGAGGTCAAGGAACGGCTATTGAGTGAGCCGATTATCAAGACACGCAAGGTCAGCAGAAAAGCAGGGTGTGCGGTGATCGAGACGAAGAGCCAGCGCAACGGCGCAACTGTCAATCGTTACATGGCGTCAATGAGTCATTGTCTTTCGGTGGCTGCAAATGAATGGCAGTGGCTTGAAGTTAATCCGATGCAGAAAGTGAAGAAGCTGAAAGAGTCACGCGGGCGGGTCCGGTTTCTTGATGATGATGAGCGGGAACGGCTTTTAAAGGCATGTCAGGAAAGCGTGAATCCTTTCCTTTATACGGTGGTTGTCCTGGCAGCGTCAACCGGCATGAGGCACGGGGAGATTATGAATCTATCCTGGAGTGATATTGATTTTTCAAACCGTCGAATCATCCTTGAAGAGACCAAGAATGGGGAGCGGCGGGCGGTGGCTTTAGTCGGCAAGGCATTAGAGCTTTTGCAAGAGCTGAAAAAGCAGAAGGTCAGAAGGATTGATAATAATCTTGTTTTTCCGGGTAGTCATGTCAGGAACAAGGGTCACGCCAGTTTGCGGCCTGCGTTTCTTGCGGCACTCAAAAAAGCGAAGATCGAAAACTTCAAATTCCATGATTTGCGGCATAGCGCGGCCTCTTACCTGGCTATGAACGGCGCTTCACTGACAGATATTGCGGCGGTTTTGGGGCATAAGACGCTTGCAATGGTCAAGCGGTATTCTCATTTGTCAGATTCTCATGTTTCGTCGGTTGTGGAATCCATGAATAAAAAGATTTTCGGGTGATCGGGGGAGAGCATGAGTGAGGACAAAACGAATCTTCTAATCGGTAGTGGCCTGAAATGGATTCAGGTATTCGAAAACGACAGCTTGCGGGCTTACTGTATCAAGAGTTCACGGGGTACGCTTGTAATCGAACAGGATAAAGTCAAGGCGCTTGAAATATCGGCACTCATAGCACTGTCAGCCGATGAGCAGCAGAAGAGCATTAATGCAATCATTCACTACGTTGAAACCAGTCGCATTACAAAACCGATGAGGGATTTCGAGTCAGTAGCTAAAGCGTTCAAGGCAGAGTTCAAGAAAAAAGGCCGAATCACTTTTGACGGGGAACAGTGGCAATCGCAAGGGCATTTGAAAATGCCGAAAGAGGCAGGGGAGATGAAAGAGAATCCACTTTACATTGATGACCTGTCAGCATTCTTCACAACAGACAACGAATACAACGTCAGAGGTATGGAACATGAAGAGCATGAGAGGTTGAAAAAAATACATCCTCATACAGAGTGGGGCGAAAGCCAGTTTCGGAAAACACAGAGTCCTGTTATGGCGTTTGGTTTGTTTGTGGAATGCTGTGAAAAAGGCGTTTATCCACCGGTTGACCTTTTGCTTTGGGTTGCAGATAACATGAAAAGATTTATTGCTTCTGATGGCAAGGATGACCTGAGTACTATTTTCGGGTTTGACAAGAAAGGCACGGGTCGCAATCGCAACAACGCTTTTGATGTTATTAAGGATTCGAAGAGCGATGCACAAGAAATATTGAGGATGGCGGCATTGATTAACTACTTTGATTTGAGCGTACCGGAGGCGGCGCAATTTATGGCGCAAGTCGGAAAATATGGCACCAAAGAGAACGAGGCGAACGGGTCAACGTATGTGAAAAAATGGTATGGAGAATGGAACCAGCTTATGAAGAACCATGACCTAGTACGTTATTATCTTCAAAAATTTGTGGTTGATCGAAATAGCCATGATGAATACAATAAACTTAATTTTCTGGACAAGTTCGCACCATATCGCAACAAGAAGGGAGAACCGATTTACACCCTGCCGGATAATGTAGAAATGTTTCTGAAAAAGCACGGGCGGTTGTAATCGGCCTGGACATAGCAACAGCACAGAGAGGCAGCCTGAATGAATCGGCGGCCTCTTTTTTTGTGCATGTTTTGCCGGAGCCGTCGAGGTGGTTGTGATCGTCGGCATATTCTGAAACGTGAAGCACTACAGCGCCGACAGCGCCATTTTTGCCGGGAGTGCATACGATGACAAGGGGCGGCACAATCGGACAGCGACACGGGTAATATTTGCAGGTCGGTTTTGAGATCAAAACATCATGAGAGGTTGCCGGGAAGATCGGCAGCCTCTTTCTGTTTTGAGCATGTTTTCTGATTCGTAAAATCCTTTTATCGCTACATTCCAATAACACCGGCAAGCGGTTACATTTCAGAACATAGAGCAGTCAATCACACGAATGAAGGGAGTAATACAAATGGACGCACGGAGTTTTTTAACGATCAAGCAGGCGGCTACAAAGTATCAGGCGTTTTCGGAGGGGTCTTTACGGTGGCTATGGTTCAACGGGGATAAGAACGGTTTCGCTTCATGCGTTCGGAAAGTGGGGAAAAAGATTCTGATTGATGAGCCTCTTTTTGTCGCCTGGATTGAATCAGGCACGGTGACGAAGTGAAGGAGACTCTATGCACTCCACGGCGAACGGGGCGGGCTGGATCAAATTTCACAGTGCCGTCAAGCATTCCATTGTGTACCGGGATTCAGAACACTTTCATTTATGGATTCATCTTCTGTTATCGGCGAACCATGAACCGGCCGCAGTCAGGCTTGATGATGGCCGGGAGATCGAACTTGCAGCCGGTCAATTCATTGCCAGTCGTTCGAGTTTGGCACGGGCAACGGGCATTTGTGAAAGCAAAATAGAGCGAACCATAAACCGGTACAATATCGAACAGATGATTGAACAGATAACATTTTCAAAATTCAGAATAATTTCAATATGTAACTGGCATGAGTACCAAGGCGGCGAACAGATAACCGAACAGAAAACGAACCAAAAACCGAACACAGTAAAAGAAGTAAGAAGTAAGAAAGAGAAATATAGAGGGGTTTCGCCTGATGTTTTTCAGCAGATAGCAGCATTTCTGAATGAGGTTACAGGAAAGAATTACAAGGCTACAGGTTCGGCACTGACAAAGGGGGTCACAGCCAGATTAAAAGAGGGGTTCGGCTTTGATGATTTTAAAAGGGTGATCGAGTTCAAGCAAAACCAGTGGGGAGCAGATGCAAAGATGTCAGCATACTTGAGACCGGAAACGCTCTTCTCTCCAAAGTTCGAAAGCTATCTTCAAGAAGCCGGGGGAGCGGTCGAGGATTCGGGCGGTTCATCCTGGCAGGATCGGCAAGCGGCGGCGGTGATTGATGAACTACTGGAAGAGTGAAGAACTTGCGGATGCAGTAAGCATGGGGCATGACAGAAAAAACGCGGGTCCTCCTGAGGGGTTTCTTCATGCGGGCTAGCAAGCGCGCGAAGATTCTCTACATATCAAAATTATTCAGTTTGCAGATTTTCCGGCACATTCATAAAAAGTCACAGCAACACTCCACAACATGAGGCGGTAACACCATGAACAACACAAACGACAGTACAACAGCGCCACACTTGCCGACAGCAGCGCAAGCGGTGGAAGCCTTGCGTGGTTGCTTGGACACATTGAAAGTCAGGCGCTTTCTGTTCGGGCATCTCCACAGCGAACGGGCGTCATGTCCACATTGCGGCGTAGTGGTCGAGGGAAAAGCGGCGGTTTCCTTCTGGGAAGGTCGGCGGGTTGCCTGCAAAAATTGTCGGCATTTCTTTACGGCAGCCACGGGAACGGCTTTCAGCAAGAGCAAGCTATCTGATGAGCAGATATTCCTTTTACTGGCATGTATGGGGCTTGACCTGGACAACAGACCGGCAGCGGCGGTGATCGGCGTCAATGCGTCGAGTGTTCGGGAAAATCGGCAGAAGATCGAAGCACTACAAAAAAACGAAGGAGGTCAAGAAAATGGAAGACATGGAGTTTCAGGAATTATGCAGATTGGTAGCCAATGCCGATAGGATTGCAGCGGCATTAGAGGAAATTGTCAATATATTACACAAAAAGGAGTTTTCAGCATGAACACGACAGATACCACGAACCAGACACCGGAAGAGATCCAGACAGAAGCGGTTGAGGCCGTTATCAGGTACGCATTTTTGCAGGGCCGGAAGGTAAAGGAGCAGATACCATGAGCGACAAATTCAGCAAAGCACAGCAGACAGCACAAATTATCCACCTATCAGGCATGAAAAAGGCGCTTGAACAGCTTTCGGAAGTGATCGAACAACAGGTTGAAAAGATTGAGTCACGCCTTGAAGTTGTCAGAGAGCAACAGGCCGATGAGTAACGCCGGAGATTTTCACGACAAACAGCTTGAAATGGAATTGATCGGTAATCTCCTGAATGACAATGCTTCATTTTTGGAAATTTGCGACAGCTTGCGGCCTGATGACTTTTACAATCCGGATATGGCGAAAAGTTATCAGGCATATTCGGAACTTTACCAGAAGGAAAAACAGATTGACCTGACATATCTTGTCAGGCAATCCGGCGTTAATGCGTCAATCCTTGTCGAGTGCATTGATGTCGGGTTCCTGGCTGCAAATATCCAATGGCGGGCGCGACAGATCAAGAACCATTCACAGCGCCGGAAAATGGCACGGAGCCTCTTGAAGCTACAGCAGCAAGTCGGCAGTATGGAGCCTCTTGAATTTGCTCACAAGCTTTCAGAGATTGCAAGTGACATTGCACTGACAGGAAATCGAGCGCGGGTCTATTCCACACTTGAGCTTTCAGAGATCGTCGAACGTTCTCAGCATGAGCGAGCCACAGAGCCGGGGCATATCAAAGGCATCAAGACCGGCCTGCATTACCTGGATAAAACCTTGCGGGGGTTACAACCAAAGAGCTTGACCTTGATTGCAGCGGCAACAGGTTTCGGCAAGACCACACTTGCACTCAATCTTTTTGCCAACATTGCCAAGCAGGGGCAGAAGATCCTGTTTATCTCCAATGAGAACGATGTCCAGATGAACCTTGACCGGCTTTCAGGCATTGCCGGGAGCAGACCACTAAAAGAGATTACCAGCGGCTTCAATCCGGAAAACGTGGTGAATGAGTTTCAGCAGGCATTCGACAGCAAATGCATGTTTTTATCAGACAACGCACCACGCACGATTGATGAGGTGTGCGGCCTGATTCGGAAGTACACCATTCAGCACGGCGTCGAAGTGGTGATTTATGACTATATCGGAGAGACGGCTCTTGCTGAGACAGGGGAAGCAAACCGGATGGAATCAGAAGAGCAGCGCCTTGCACGATGGACAGCGCAACTCCTGCAAACGGCGCGGGCGCAAGACGTCCACTTGATTCTTGTTGCACAGTTGAACCGGCAGGGCAACGCCGGAGGAAAGCCAACGAAAACGGAGCTTGCAGGCTGTTTCAGGATGGCACAGAAAGCACACTCCATGCTGTTATTCTGGCAGGACACAAACGGGCAGGATGTCTTGACGGTCGAGAAAAACCGGACGGGTCAGGCAGGCGTCAATATAGCGGTGACATTCAACCGGAGCAGTCAAAAAATATGGGATACCGGCCTTTATGACACCAAAGCCAAGCAGGTTTTGACCAAGCAGGGAACCATTCCGGCCAAGTATGACGGCAGAGCAGCGGCGGCGGGTGACACGCCGGAGCCGGAGCCGATAGATATTCAGGAAGATTTTCCATTTTGAGAGGTGATGACATGAAAATTTCAGAACGAGAAGCGGCGCGCCGCAAATGTCCAATTACACGGAAATATTGTCTTGTAACAGATTGCGTCAAATGGCGGGGCGGCTTTGTCTTGGTTTTGGCAGCCAGGAACGAACCAGCCGGAAATTGTACGCTTTCAGAAAGAGGTTTGGCACCATGAACCAGATCGTAACTATTCAGCACCGGCAGGCGGTAACAACTTCCTTGAAGATTGCAGAGATTTTCGGGAAGAGGCACAAGAACGTATTACAGTCAATTGAGCGGCTTTCAGCAGATTTGCCGGAGCGTGATCGGCTTAATTTTCAGCCGGTTGAAAATCAGGATTCAAAGGGAGAATACCGGGCAATGTACCAGTTGAACCGGAAAGCATTCACTTTGATTGCTATGGGATTCACCGGCAAAAAGGCGCTTTCCTTCAAATCTGCATACATTGACGCCTTTGAATCGATGGAAACGGCGCTATTCAATCAGAAGAATCTTTCCTGGCAGGAACAGCGAGCCGAAAACAGATCAGCGCGGCGGATCGAGACCGACAGCATAGCGCGGTTTGTCGAGTATGCCGAAAATCAGGGGAGCCGGTCGGCACGGATGTATTATCAGAACATTACCAAAATGACACACAAGGCGCTCTTTCTGGTCAAGCAGGCTTCACAACAGCCTTTCCGTGATATGCTGGACGGTATGCAGCTTGCTTTCCTCACAACAGCAGAATACTTGATTCAGCAGGCGCTTGAAGATGGCATGACGGCGGCGCTTCATTATCGGGATGTTTACACACTGGCACGGGAGCGGGTCGAACATTACGCGGCACAATTACCACGGCAGAGGTTATTGATGGCGGGCGGGTAGCCGGTCAGGATCGAAGGAACAGCAGCACCATTGAGGCAGCCTGAATGAATCGGCGGCCTTTTTTTGTTTGTGATTCTTGCTCTTCATGGCTTGTTGTTGTATCTTGTCGCAACGGGGGCAACATGGGGCGCTTTGAAAAACTGCTACAGCGGGCAACAGAAGCGCCGGGGAATCTCCGTTTTTCGGATTTATGCACACTGGCAGAGATGGCCGGTTTTGTTTATGACAGGGCGGGCGGGTCTCATAAAATCTACAAACATGCAGCGGGCGGCATGATGAACTTTCAGGACGTGAACGGCAAGGCCAAGCCGTATCAGGTCAAGCAACTTCTGGACTACATACGGCAGCACAGCGGGGAGTGATCGAGATGGAACATTACGGCTTTGATGTTTTTTGGAGTGAAGAGGATGGGGGCTATATTGCTACCTGTCCGGACTTTCCCGGCCTGTCAGCTTTCGGGGAGAGCGAGGAACAGGCATTGAGCGAGGGAAAAGCGGCCTTGCGGCTGTTCCTGGAATCGCTACAGACAGAAGGGAAGCGAGCGCCACGGGCTACAACTCTGCAAAAGTTTCGACGGCCTGTCAGCAGATCGACAGCACGGCGGGCGGTTGCAGCATAAACCAGCGGTAATATCTGTATCCGGTTGGATCCGATGAAAATCATTGTATCTGCTACTGAAAATAAACACCGTGCAAATTATACCGATAATCGTATTTAGTGCATTATCAGTGCACTTAATGTCAATAAGTTCCAATAAGCAACAAAAAGTATTAATAAAGTATGGATAGTAAGTGCCTGAATGTATTATAATTATTTGTTGCCATCGCTTGTAGATTATGACTTTTTGTCAGACTTGAAAACCGCCGAGTGTAACGGCTCCGTGAGTTCGAATCTCACCCTCTCCGCCATACCTATAACTAACTAATACTGTTAGTTAAAATAAGCCTGCTACTAAAGTGAGACCTTTTATGAGACCTCTTGGTAGCAGGCTTTCTTTGTATTCATCACATGTATTTGTACGTAATGACATCTATTGCTATCGTACAGATATTCCTAAAGATGTTAAGCACTACTTTCCTATTGCTGAGATAAAACTGTCACCGGTTGAGTTTGAAAGACGACACTTCATGAAAACAGCGAGTGTCTAGATAACTGGTGGTGATTCAATCTTTGTTCAATAAATTATTTTAGAAGAGTAAAATGTCTCCATGTGACGCGTAATTTCTTGCGATTATGAGGAGAGAGATCATGGAAAAAACAAATATAGGTTGCTGGTTTGAAATATATGTTCAGGATATTGATCGCGCCAAATCATTTTACGAGTCTGTATTTCGACTGAAACTGGAACGCCTGAATAACCCAGAAATTGAGTTATGGGCATTTCCGATGGAAATGGGTAGGTGGGGTGCAGGCGGGGCGCTGGTCAAGATGGAAGGTCTCAAATCCGGCGGGAACAGCACAATCATCTACTTTAGTTGTGAAGATTGCGCAATTGAGCAGGCGCGCGTTCCGGCCGCAGGGGGGCAGATCCTTCGTGAAAAATGGTCCATCGGAGAATATGGGTTTATCGCTCTGGTTATTGACAGTGAAGGGAATACCATTGGGCTGCACTCACTGAAGTAATGAATAGCAGCAGTAATATATGAGACTTCTCTGAGAGCGTGCTTTTTCGTTTGTATATCATAGAGATGTTCGTAATAGTACTTATTAATAATAGGTTTCATAACACTGTAGAAACGAACTGTAGTAATACCTCAAATAAGGTATTGACTTGAGTATACGAGGCATGAATTGTAAGGTGAAAAATCAGCTAATTTTTTTTGCTTCATTTTACAGTAAGTTACATTGTTTATATACTTGGCATCACATGTGCATTATCTTTGAGTATAGATGTTTTAAATTATTTGGAGGTTTCACCAATGAAAAAAGTTCTTTCCTCAATCGTTGCCGCTCTCGTTGCTATGTCTTTCTCTGCTGTAGTATTTGCTGCTGATGCAGCTCCTGCTGCTGCCCCTGCTGCTGATGCAAAACCAGCTGTAGAGAAAAAAGAAGTAAAGAAAGTAAAGAAAGCTAAAAAAGCAAAGAAAGCCAAAAAAGAAGAAGCTCCTAAAGCTGACGCAGCTGCTCCTGCTGCAAAGTAATCCGCTTTTCATAGTAACCCAAAAGGCCACATCCTTGGATGTGGCCTTTTTTTATGGTTTTTACAGGCCAAATTGGTGGTCTGATAATACACCGGTCAGGTGTTGCCGTAGATTTGCGAGCATTGCGACCACCAGTCTGTTGAAATAAAATAAATAAGTAAAGAAATACGAAAGCTGCCCGATAAGAGGAACCATAAGGAGTATTTTACTGGAGGTCGTTATGTTAATTGCTCAACTTTCACCTAATAGTGTAAATGCTAACCCTGCGTACGTAAACCCACAGGTAAAAGCAGAACAAGCCACTACAGTTCCGCAGGTGAGCCAGGATGCTCGGAAATCTGTTCAAGTGACTAAAACGGATACAGTGACGATTTCATCGCAGGCCTTGAAGAAATTGGCAAGTGATGGAGATACAAAAGCTCAGGAAGTGAAAGAAAGCGGAGCAGAGAAAGCGACGGAGTCATTTAAGACGGTAGCATAGCGAGCTTTGTACCATCATCATCCGTCACTTATGGGATAGTGGAGAATGTCATGTCAGTTGAATCGATATCAGGAAATATGGCGGCCTTAAGGACACATTCGTTAGGTTCGGGTACGTCATGGGGTGGGTCTGTTTCTGTGGGGGCTGTTGTTAAAGATCCGACACCAGCAAAGGCAGAGATACAGAATGCTGTTGATCCTCAAGCTGATGATAAAGTCACTCTTTCAAGCAAGCCGTTATCTGTTGCCAAAGCTGCAAATAGTAGTAAACCTGCCGGTGTGGTGAGCCATGTTGTTGTGTCATATAATTTGAGGGGTGAGATGCGTACGAAGTTCGTCGATAGCCGGAACAATGTCGTATATCAAATGCCCTCAGAAATGGTGGCTAAGATGCAGGATCTTATGATGACGGTGAACACATCAACAAACGTTAAAGGGTAGACGGTTCAATTGGTTGTATAGGCTTATTACAGGGCATGGAGGGCTATCCTCTCCGTGCCCTTTTTATTAAACTAGAGTTGACGGTTATTTTATGCAATCATGTTCGTGGTATGATCAAAAGCGAAAGCAGGATGCTACTATGCAGATATCAACACCATATATAAAGCTGGATAGCCTTCTCAAAGCAGAAAATGCGGTTTCTTCCGGTGGCGAGGCCAAGGCTATGATTTCAGAAGGATATATTTCGGTAAATGGAGAGGTCGAACTTCGTCGCGGTCGTAAGTTGTATCCGGGAGACCGTGTAGTGTACGGCAAAAAAAAATTTCTTGTTGAATCTGAATAAGAGGATCCTGTGCTAAAGTAAGGACATCGTGCGGGAGTCTTGCTTCGATTCTATCGCAGCCACTGTTCAAATTATTTGACTTATTATGTCGTTTAAAATTAGAATGCCACGATTTTTGTACCAATTCCCACGCCTTTGAGCGTTACTGAGGAGAAATACAATGAACATGAGATTTCTTGATGCCTGTTGGGGCAAGCCGGTTGATCGGACTCCGGTGTGGCTTATGCGCCAGGCAGGTCGCTATCTACCTGAATATATGGCGGTTCGATCCAAGTGTACGTTTTTGGAATTGTGTAAGACCCCTGAACTTGCTGCTGAGGTTACTATTCAGCCGGTTGATTATCTTGGGGTAGATGCCGCGATAATGTTTTCAGATATTCTTACCCCGGTTGAACCGATGGGGATGAAACTGGACTTTGTTCCGGGACCGGTATTTGAAAGCCCGATCCGCTGCATGGCAGATGTAGAGAAGTTGCGCATCCCGCAGATGGAGCAGGATGTACCGTATGTGATCGAGACAATTAAAATACTGCGTCGCGAACTTGCCGGAAAAGTGCCGTTGATTGGTTTTGGCGGCGCTCCGTTTACTTTGGCGTGCTACATGGTTGAAGGTAAAGGATCAAAAGACTTTGCCCAGATCAAGCGGATGATGTATGCCGCACCAGACGTGTATGGTGCTTTGATGGAGAAGATCACCACCATGAGCATGGAATATCTGAACGCTCAGATTGCTGCCGGTGCGCAATGCATTCAAATATTTGATACCTGGGGCGGCATTCTTTCTCCCGCCGATTACGAGCGCTATGTACTGCCATATACAGTCAGGCTGATCAACGGGCTGAACCGCATGGAAACGCCGGTTATTCATTTTGTCAAAGGTTCAGGAGCCATGCTGGATACTGTTGTAAAAGCAGGCGGCGATGTTATGGGACTGGACTGGCATGTGAACCTGGGAGCCGCACGAAACTTGATTGGTCCGAAGATGGCGGTACAGGGTAATCTTGATCCAACCGTACTATATGCTACAAATGAAATTATCGAGCGCGAGGTCAAGCGTGTTCTTGATGAAAACGCCGGGCGCCCAGGACACATTTTTAATCTGGGCCATGGTATCCTGCCGACGGTACCACCAGAAAATGCAAAATTCATGGTGGAGTGCGTGCATCGTCTGTCGCAGAACTAACGTATAAAATTATTTTATATAGAGGTCACAGAGAAAACATCATGTCCGGTTTTTCTCTGTGACCTTTCATTTCATCCGGTTCCTAAAGGTTTCCATGTCTATTAATCTTAAAAATCTGGTTGTTTTCGTAACAGATCTTGCTAAAGCAAAATCTTTTTATGTTGATCTTCTCGGGTTGCCGGTTGCCGGCCAGAGCGAGATGCTGATTGAATTTTTCCCCGGCTCAGCTACGACACTCGGAGTTTCACTTGCCCTTCATGATGATGCCCGCAGTCTGGTGGGGCGGCATACCGGTGTAACCCTAAAGGTAGAGAATATCGGTGCTGTCTGTGAAACTTTGAAAAACGGTGGAGCCCACTTTGTGGAACCGCTTGAGTCGAGTCCGTGGGGGAAAATGGCCGTGGTACAGGATTTTGACGGCAATATGATTGCTCTGGTGGATCGCTAGATGAAGATTGTCACACGTGATCTGGTTGCTCAGGTGTCCGCTGCAGCGACTCAGAATCCGAGGTTACGCCAGAATTATAATTTGCATCCGTCCGATGAATCCCGTTGTCATCGTCTGCTTAATGCAATTGAACCCGGCTCGTACATCAGGCCGCATCGTCATTTGGATCCGGAAAAAGCCGAGGCATTTATTCTTTTAAGCGGCACATTAGGTGTTGTCACCTTTACCGATGATGGTGACGTTGCCGGTACTGTTCTTCTTTCTCACGCCAGCGGCAATCTGGCAGTTGATATTCCTCATGGGGTCTACCATACCGCGTTGAGCCTGGAGCCAGGCACCGTGTTCTTTGAAACCAAAGCGGGTCCCTACCTTCCGCTGAAAGAAAATGAAATATTCAGGAAAGCGCCCAAAGAGAATGATCCGCAGGTTACGAGTTTCGTACTCTACCTGCAGAGTCTGTTTGATTAGTGTGTCTGGTCGCACCGTTGTAATCGTTCTTCTTGCACTGCTTCTGACTGCGATGCTCTCGGTCGCGTTTGCAGCGAATCCTCCGCGAATGCGTCCATATGCAGGTATCGGGGTGGTCATTTTTTCAAATATCGGAAGAGTGCAAAGCACGGAGTTGCAATTGCCGATGTACGAGGAACCGGGGCTGTCGCGGGTTGGAATATTGAATAATTCACGAATATCGGGAAATGAGTGGGTTTTTGGACTGTATTCAGCAACCTCACCACTAATTGTATCAACGCGTAAAGGTGATTGGCTGCGGGTTTTTTATGATGATGCCGGGCGTGAAGCCTGGATTGAACCACAGAATAAGGGGCAATTTCAATCCTGGGAGCACTTTCTTAAAATGCGACCCGGTCATGTTCTCGCTGGATTACCGGTGCAGTTTTACCAACTGCTTCAGAAACCGGGCGGAAAACTTCTTGCCACGATGACACCAAAACTGGCTTTCAAGATAGTGAAAGTTGAGCAGGGGTGGGGCATGGTTTTAACGGAACAGTCCCAGCTGGGCTGGCTGCGCTGGCGCGACAATGATGGCAGACTGACCGTAGGATTTGGAAATGATTAAACCACTGGCAGGATCTGGTTTGACGTGTTTACATTTTGTATTTGCGAGGTGAGGAATGAGAATTGAACTGGTACCGCCAGGAACAGTTGAGATGACGTATGAAATAAGAAATATTGTCAATGTGGCTGAAAAACTTCAAAAGTGTGGAGTCAAGATTAACTGGGAAAATATCGGCGACCCGATTGTCAAGGGTGAAATTATTCCGGAGTGGATGAAAGAGATTGTTGCCAAAGCGGCGATGGATAATCGTACCTGGGGCTATTGTCATACCCGCGGTGTGCTTGAAACCCGTGAGTTTATCTGTGAAACGACAAACAGCCGCGGCGGTACTCAGATTACCCCGGACGATATAATTTTCTTTAATGGACTCGGGGATGCAATCGCCAAAATCTACGGCAGTCTGCGGCCTGAGGCGCGGGTACTCATGCCGTCGCCATCTTACACCACCCACACCCTCGGTGAAATTGGACATGCCCATTCAGCCCCCTCGCTCTTTTGCCTCAAGCCGGATGATAACTGGTACCCGGACATGGAAGAACTCCGCAATCATGTCCGCTACAACCCCAATATCTGCGCAATCATGCTGATAAACCCGGACAATCCGACCGGTATGGTTTACACAAAAGAGCTGCTGATGGAGATAGTTGCGGTCGCTCGAGAGCACGATCTGTTCATTATCGCTGACGAGGTATACATTAACATTGTCTATAACGGCAAAAGTACGGTTCCGATCAGTGACGTTATCGGAGATGTTCCCGCTATTTCATTAAAGGGGATCTCGAAGGAATTCCCGTGGCCGGGATCGCGCTGCGGCTGGATTGAGGTCTATAATGGTCATAAAGACGAGCGCTTCCGGAAATATATAAATCAGATCCTTACCGGTAAAATGAATGAGGTTTGTTCCACAACACTTCCACAAACGGTTATTCCCGAAATTGTCCGTCACCCCGAATATGCCGCTTATCTGGCGCAGCGTATCGCCAGCTATGAGCGGATGAGCAGAATTACGTATGAATGTCTCAGTAAAGTTCCCGGATTGCAGGTGAATCGTACCAACGGTGCTTTTTATATGGCGGTGGCATTCAAGGATGGTCTGCTAAACAATCGACAGTCGCTTCCAATAGCAAACCCGGAGGTGAAGGAATTGGTCGACGGTTTGATCAACCAACCGGGGGTTTCTCCTGATAAGCGCTTTGTGTACCAGATTCTGGCAACTACGGGTATCTGCGTCGTGCCTCTTTCCTCGTTTTCTACGCAACTACAGGGTTTCCGGGTAACACTGCTGGAAAAAGACGAGAATGAGTGCCGACGGATTTATAGTACGCTGGCGGAAAAAATCAGCGAATACCTTAATTCCTGACTATATGCTATCGGGCACCAAAAAAGGGGAAAAGGCGTATGCCTTTTCCCCTTTTTTACTGTATAGAAACTACAACCTGTCAAGCTTTTTTGTCAGTATCCTCTGACCTGGGTTTGATTTCGATCTCGTCCTTGCCTTCCGAGGCTTTTTTGAAATTACGGATACTTTTGCCAAAAGCCCCGCCGATTTCCGGAAGTTTCCCCGCCCCAAATACGACAAGAACTATGACCAGTATTATTATCATTTCCGGCATACCAAAACCAAACATATGTGTCTCCTCTGTAACTAGTGTATAGAATCCTGAGTACTATCTCATTGTCGAAAAAAAAAATCAAGCGTTGTGAATTACTATTCATGGTTGACTGCGTAGTGGTGATGACCCGGGTCCCGGCTTCATTGACACTGTTTATATCGCATGGTACAAACAGCGACCTATTACATCTCGGAACGAAGGTGGCGCATGTCAGTGATAGCATATAAAAACATTGCAGCGGTTCGAACCAGAATGGTTGGTGTGTCACTACTTGTTTCCGGTGTAATCGGGTGCATAGCGGTTGTACTTGGTTGTACCGTATCCGTTTTTGCAGCGGTGCTTATTACGGCACTTATCAGCTCTTTTCTGTGTTCCGGAATCGTGCGGAAGCTTATGGCTGAAATACGTTCCGATCAGCAGCAGGTTCTGAACAGGTTCGTCCCTGATCTGGAACTGTCACCCGCGATCGCACAGCCAGACGATATTCTGGCACTGATACTGACTCGTGATCTTGCAATGCTTGCACATGATTCCCGGCAGAAGGAACGGAAAGATCTGGTTGAGCAGATTTCCACTGTGCAGGAAAAACTGAAATCTACAATGCTCTGCTGGTCAACCGGGGACGAGAAAGAAGCTGAACAGGTGCGGGGAGCGGTTGTCGCAATGGAACGCCTAAACAGCGGTTTTTCACAAATTATTGTCGGATTGGACGAGCTTTCCGGTCGAACAGAAGAACGCGCATCAATTTCTTCGCAGATGAGCACAACCACTGATGCCATTGCAGAAAATATTAATCAATACTCGGCATTTGTACTCGAAACATCCGGATCGATTGAAAAAATGGCGCATGCCTCCCGGGAAACCGCTGAAAATATTCGGGCATTATCTATCTCCACCGAGCAGACGGTCTATTCAATCAACACGATCAGTATATCACAAAGTACCGTGCGGGAAAATTCGGAGCGGAGCGCGGCAGCTTCTGAAAGTGTCCGGACTCAGGCACAACACGGGCTGCGCTGTATGGCAGCGACAATGAAAGCAATGCATGAAATTGCCAAGAGTAACGACGAATCATTTGACTCAATAAATCGTTTGTCACGGCATACGGCGAGGGTAGGGGAATTTTTGAGTGTAATCCAGGAAGTTGTCGAGCAAACGAATCTGCTGTCTTTGAATGCTTCGATTATTGCTGCCCAGGCCGGATCACGCGGCAGAGCGTTTGCCGTTGTCGCTGAAGAGGTTCGCTCCCTGGCACGGCGTACATCTGCTTCTACAAAGGAAATTGAAGAACTGGTACGTAATATTCAGAAGGAGACCTCCTATGTTCAGCGCTCGGTTACACAGGGAAAGGATAAGGTGAAAGAGGGGGTTAAAATCTCCGGTTTGGCCAATGAAGCACTCGTTGCTATCGATACCAGCGCCGAAGATGCGTACAGAATGGTTTCAAATATTGCTGTTGAGACCACCGAGCAGGCTGTTAACATTCAGCGCATAACTGAGGGAGCAGAAAAAAATCTTGAGCTTGTTAAGCAGGTGACAGTTGCAACTGAGCACCAGCAGCAGGGGAGCAATCTGATCGTTCAAAACCTTGAGCATATGCGCGAATTGGCACACAGAATTAACTCATCGGCGCAGGAACAGGCCAAAGGGAATCGCCTCTACCTCAAGAATATTATGGAGGACAATGAGCGGG
>JAQTXD010000051.1 GCA_028688955.1 Desulfuromonadaceae bacterium | reverse complement strand
TATGAGGCCTTGTGAAGCGAAATGAGCGGAGAGTGTTTAACTACCGTACCGGAGACAGCGTCGCATGGTGCATCAAGTTCGTGGCAGTGGGGAATCTGATCGTGCCGGTCCCCGGATTCATGGTCGGCATCGGCGTCAGAATGGACACACGCGGTTTCCGTATGACCGGTTTCACTCGTACTCATATTAGTTGAGATGTAGAGCGAACCGGTAAGCGGCAGACAGATCTGAACCAGCAGTAATAATATTATTATTACTATCCTACTATGTCTGTTTGAGAACATCATAAGCATCTTCCGATGTACTACGTCCTGAATTTGAAAACTCTTGCTCAACGATCTCATGGTATGTTCGCAATAAGTTTGATTCAGGTCAATTTAAGAGTAATAAACAAAATAACTTGATCTATGTTGAAATCTAGCCACATGTCCCTGCCAATTTAGTTTCGCAAACAGCCTTACGCACCTTCAATTCCCTCTCTTTCTTCCACCTCGCAGATACGTCCCACATGATCGAGGCACAACCCCGCTTACGGCCAGTTTCATCGCTCACCGAAGATTCAAATGACGAAAAGCCGAAATAGCTGTCTAAAACCGGAGAGCGGATATGTGCCGCTCTCCGGAAATGGAGTTATTTAGCCTCGGGGGACTTTATCTCATGCTCGGGTCTGAACATGATCTTTTTCGCGCCACGGTTATTTGTGTACTTTGAGAGTTCCAGATCGATTTTTTCGGGCACTTTTTCTCCTGCCTGCGCAAGCAACTTACGAAGCTGTACATCGGCAGACGCAGCGTATTTTGCAGCATCATTCAAGACGCGCATGGTTTCTTTGGGGTTATGGAAACCATTCGAGTTCTCTGCGCCAATGAATATGAGACGATAGAAAGCCTGCTCGTACTGTTCTTTTGCTTGAGCGTAGAGAGCCTTATCGATCTTTTTACCTGATGCCTCAATCTTGTTCGCAATCTCAAACAGTTTCGCGTCTGTTGCTGTTGCATAGCCTGCCTTAAGGTACACGATCATTGTGTTATCCTGGATAGCAAAGATCTTATCGCGGAGGACCTGCGGCTTATCTTCGTGGCAGGCGGCGCAAGCGACCAGATCGTTTTTAAGCGGGCTCATAATCCTGTGATCGGAAATCTTCTGACCATCCCTTGTAACGGTCGGCATGTGGCAATCCGCGCAGCTAACGCCGTTGGCCCAATGTGGGCTGTTGTTGGAAAATAGTTCATACTCGGGGTGACGAATAAAGCCCAACTTAAAGCCGGTAACGCTCTGTGTCCACTCTGCATGTGCAGGAGAACTCTTGATCTCGGCAATTATGTTTTCAATGCTAATATTACCGACTTTGCTGCCCTGCCAAGGAAAGACAACATCCGTCGAATGCATCTCTTTGTCCTTACTGATTATGTAACTGACATGGCACTGTGCACAGACCAGAGTCCGCTTTTCTTGAGTCGTGAGTTTTGCCTCGTCCACGCCTATTTTCTTGAGAGCTTTGCCTAATGTGAAACCACGAGAAATCTTTAGAGCCATTCCTCTATTGTCATGGCAGTCAATACAGGCAACGCCGAGGGTCTGCTGGTCCTTCGGGAGTTTTGCCAACACTTCTTTGTATGGGGTTGAGAAGTAGGCTTTACCCATCTGTTGTGCAAGTGCCGGCGCGTAAGGCGTTTTACACGTCAGGCATGAGCCGCCTGCTTTTACCCTGCCTGGGTCAACCTCAAGCTGATCCTGAACCATAAAGTAATGTCCACGCGGTTCGCGGTATTCGGAACCAAAGCCCCAGCCATTGTAAAGCAACGCCAGAAACGGATATTCATCGAGCTTGTCACGCCGGTCCTCGCCGACATCGTAGCCCTTCTTGTATTTACTCTTCCCGGCTGGGGTAGGCTCGCCTGTCTGTTTCCAGAGCTCATACTGATTTGGGTACACTTTGCCCCACTCTGCAGGGTCGATAGTACCGTCTTCGATTGCTACAGTCTTCAAGGGCTCTACCTTCTTTTGTGAGCATCCTGACCAAATACCCGTTGCTGCCAGTATAGCCAGCACGGTGAATCTTCTCACATACTTCATTTGCATGTTCTGCCTCCCATGGTTGGATTAGCTGCGCTACAACTCTGAATTACCAAGGTATATTTTAGCCACCTTCCAGTTTGTTCACGATTCTGTCAGCTTCTTTAAGGATTTTCAGCTCAACATAATCGTGCCGTGAAGGTGAGTGATGATTGGCTATGATTTCGCATACTTTTATTGTTTTACTCTGTGAGAAGCAGATGCTGTTAAGCAGCTTTTCGGCAATCGGCGGACCGTACTCCTCTTGAGTCTTGCCATTATTGTATCCAAGAATCTCTTCAGATTGTTTTATGCCAATATCGTGTAAGAGAGCGGAGGCAACCAGAATCTCATAATCACAGCACTCGGCATTCTCCATAAGTATCTCAGAGTGTTTTAGTACTTCTAGGGCATGAGAAATTCTTCGAAAATCATTTTCAAAGTAATCCGCCAATAGTTTTATAGCTCTAGCTTTGAAATAATCCATATCTGTTCTGTCCCTGAAGAATTACCGAGGCATCGTAAAGGTTCTAAAGTTGTGACGCTTTGGGGAAGAGGATGTTGTTCTCCAGGTGGACGTGCTTGTGGAGATCATCCTCAAACTCTTTGAGCTTTTGATATGTGATCATGAATGTATTGCACGTGTCTTTTGGTATTTCATAATCCTTTGAAAGGTGTCGAATCGTGTGGATAGCATCGCCGATCTCTTCGTGCTCGCGGCTGAGCTTCGCAAGTGATTCCTTGACCACATTGGAATCCTCCTTCGATGGTGCATTGCCGGCTTTTCTTTCAGCATCGGCCCGCTTTACCGCTGGGAAGAAAACATCTTCTTCCTCAATGAGATGGGCGGCCATATCTGTGGCTATCTTTTGGAAGATAGTGGCGATTTCGAGCACCTCGGGATGATGGACTCCATGGACTTCCGCAATCTTTCGGGTGTAGGAGGCAATTTTTACATCGTTTTCCTTGAGATATGCATGATGGGTATTGACTATGTAGTCCACCAGGAAAGGGAGCTCCCATGAGGTGTAATTTTGGCTACGATCAATCTGTTCACTTTTAATTGCCTCTATCTCCCGCAATAACGTGTCGGGGTCGATAGCCTTTTCCTGACATATTGATGATAGAGCAACCTTACCACCACAGCAAAAGTCAATCCCGTGAGACTCAAAGACCTTGGCAGTTCTATAATCGGCGGCAACTATCTCACCGATTGTTGTATTTAGTGTGTAATTCGTTTGAAGAGTTGATTCTTTCATGTGTGTTCTCCTCTGAATCAGTGTTGGCCGGTATTTGTCTGCCATATGACTCATTTTGATGAATCCTAATCAGGTGATCCTGCCAGTTTTGATTCACAAACAGTCAATCGCTCTTTCAATTCCTTCTCCTTTTTCCATCGTTCGGTGACATCCCGCATGATAGATGCGCAGCCCTGCAATTGGCCTGCTTCGTCGTGCAGCAGTACCATGCTGAATTCTAGCGAAACACGGGATCCGTCTTTGCGAATTCCAGGTGATGACAGGAGACCTGTCTTATATTTCGTCTCTCCAGATGCCATTACCCGGTGATAGCCATCCCAGTGGCGGCCCCGCAGATTTTCAGGAATAATCAGATCAAGTGATTGACCAACAGCTTCAGCTGCTGTGTGCCCAAACATTTGCTCTGCTCCACTGTTCCAATAGCTGATTATTCCTTCCCGGTCTGAAATGAGGATTGCGTCCGGAGCATCATTTACTGCTTCAATCAATAGTCTGTCCATATCCCCCCCAATTTGTGACTGCTCGAGTGTTCCAATATTTAGATGATACGCCGATGGCCATGTTAGTGTTTTGACCCACATCAATAAAAGAACATAAACTAGTGTAGTACACAAAAAAGAAAGCGCCCCACGGGGACCCGCGAGGCGCTCTTTATTCATTGGTGATATTTTATAGCTGTTACCCCAGAATCGCCTTCAGGTCGGCTTCGGCCGTAGTGATCGGGGCGATGTTGAAGTTCTCCACCAGGGAGTTGAGCACGTTGGGGGTGATGAAGGCCGGCAGTGTCGGCCCGAGCTTGATGTTCTTGATGCCGAGGTGGAACAGGGTCAGCAGGATCACGACCACCTTCTGCTCGTACCAGGAAAGGATCATGGAGAGCGGCAGGTCGTTCACGCCGCACTCAAAGGCACCCGCCAGGGCAACGGCGATCTGGATGGCCGAATAGGCGTCGTTACACTGTCCGATATCCAAAAGGCGCGGGATGCCGCCGATATCGCCGAACTCCAGCTTGTTGAAACGGTACTTGCCGCAAGCCAGGGTCAGGATGACCGTATCTTTAGGGGCTTTTTCGGCAAACTCTGTGTAGTAGTTACGGCCCGATTTGGCACCGTCGCAGCCGCCTATCAGGAAGAAGTGCTTGATATCGCCAGACTTGACCGCGGCGATGACCTTGTCGGCTACGCCAAGCACGGCGTTGTGGCCGAAGCCGGTCAGAATCTCCTGACCCGGGTTCTCAGGCAGGGCCGGGCACTCCAGGGCCTTGCTGATTACCGGGCTGAAATCCCAGCCGTCGATGTGCTTGACACCGGGCCATGCCACCAGGCCCCAGGTGTAGAGACGGTCGACATAGGATTCGGCCGGCTTCTGGATGCAGTTGGTGTTGAAGATGATGGCGCCGGGGAAGTTGGCGAACTCTTTGGCTTGGTCCTGCCAGGCGCCGCCGTAGTTGCCCACAAGGTGGCTGTATTTTTTCAGACCGGGATAGCCATGGGCTGGCAGCATCTCGCCGTGGGTATAGACATTGATGCCCTTGCCTTCGGTCTGCTTGAGGATCTCTTCCATCATTTTCAGGTCGTGACCGGTGACCAGGATGGCCTTGCCGGCTTTGGTACCCAGTTGGACCGGGGTCGGAACCGGGTGACCGTATGCGTCGGTGTGAGCGGTATTGAGCAGGCCCATGACGGTCAGGTTCTGCTTGCCGCACTCCATGGAGAGCCCGACAAAATCCATCAGCCCCAGGTTAGGATCGGTCGTAGCTGCCAGCGCTTTCTGGAAAAAGGCCATAACATCATCATCGGTTTTGCCAAGGATCATGGCGTGATCCATGTATGCGGCCATACCTTTAAGTCCGTACATGAGGATCTCGATGACGGAACGGATGTCTTCATTGATGTGCTGGGTGTTGATGCCGTGGGCCTCACCCTGCTTGGTCATTCCAGCCAGGTCGTCGGCCGGCTTCCAGTCAGCCAATGGACCGTTGACAGTTACACCGGCAGCGGCCTTGGCCTTCTCTTTCATTTCGTAGCAGCGCTTGATCAGGCCGCCGATGCGGGCGGCTTCAAAGTCGACATTGGTAACTGTGCTGAAGAGCCCCTCGATGGTGAAACGGTCGATCTCGGCATTGCGGCCAAGCTTGTCGGCATACAGGGCCAGGCTTTTGAGGCCGTATAGCAGGTGATCCTGAAGGGCCGCTACTTCGGGATTCTTGCCGCATACGCCGGAGATGTTACAGCCGGTTCCATTTGCTGCCTGCTCGCATTGATTACAGAACATACTCATCTTTTTTATTCTCCTTTTGTTTGTTGTTTAATTGATTGGACTGATAAATTTAAAACTGAATAATATTACATTATACCCCATTTACTAACATTTGCTTGATCGTAGTCAAAAACAGATAAACAGATGGGCTTTCCTTTTCTAATTAGTAAATGAACTTTTTGTCGTGTAAACATGGCCATAATTTCATTTTTTATGGCAGTCCTTGCAGGCGGTGGGGCCCTTCTTGCCGTTAAAACCTTCAGTGTGGCAGCCTTTGCAGGTCTTGTGTGCCCAATCTTTACCCAGTTCCTTGATCTTCCCGGGACCTTTTTCGTGACACTTCTTGCAATCTTTCAGCATTTCCTGATGTTTCTTGTGAGGAAAGGTCACCTTACCCATGGATGCAGGCAGCTCAATAACATCGGCGGCTAAGGCCGTCCCAGCGAAAACGGAAATGATGATGATGGCAATAATAGAGGAAAAACTACTGGTAATTTTCATACTTTTCTCCTTTTGTTGTTTTGCCCATGTAGGGTCAATTTAGTTAAGTAGTGACAGCTAGCCGACTCAACAGGGCATCTCGGCATTTTTGCGTGAATAGAACCACCAGGTCATGATGATGCATAATACGTAGAAGGCAATGAAACCGTAGAGCGCGACCTCTGGCCCTCCGGACATGGCGATGGAGGTGCCAAAGCTTTTGGGGATGAAGAATCCGCCATAAGCTCCCAGTGCACCGGCAAATCCGAGGGCAGCTGCAGCCTCCTTGGCTGCATCCATATTGATCTGAACCTCGCTGCGTCCTCTGGCTGCACGCTGGTGTTCCGTAATGTAAATAATCGGAATCATGCGGAAGGTCGAGGCATTGCCAATTCCGGTCAGGGTAAACAGGATCATGAACATGATCAGGAAGCCGAAGAAGCTTCCACCCTGTCCGTTGTTGGGGAGAAAAACCAGTACGCCTAATACCGCCAACACCATAGCGACAAAAGTCCACAAAGTGACACGAGCACCGCCGAGCTTATCGGACATCCAACCTCCGATGGGACGGGCAACGGCGCCAACCAGCGGGCCAAGGAAGGCGTACTGCGTCGGATCTATCTCCGGGAAAAGTTTCTTTGTAAGCAGCGCAAAACCGGCAGAAAAACCTATGAATGAACCGAATGTTCCCATGTAGAGCCAGCACATCAACCAGTTGTGTTTACGTTTAAATATAACTGCCTGCTCTCTGAACGATGCCTTGGCGCTGGCAATGTCGTTCATACCGAACCAGGCGGCGATCGTGGCAACGATGATGAATGGCACCCAGAGGAATCCGGCATTCTGAAGCCAGAGTTGCTTAGTCGCACCATTAACGACGCAGATTTGCGGGTCGCCGCAGACAGGCCCCAACACTCCAGCGGTTATAGCCAAAGGGACAAGAAACTGCATCGCCGACACCCCAAGATTGCCGAGACCAGCATTCAGTCCCAGAGCGGTCCCTTTCTGGGCCTTTGGAAAAAAGAAGCTGATATTGGCCATACTTGAAGAAAAGTTGCCGCCACCTAAACCGCACAGGAGCGCCAAGATGAGCAGGGTTGTATAGCTGGTGGTGTGATCTCGAACGGCAAAGCCGATGCCAATGGCAGGAATGAGCAAGGACGCCGTTGAAATAGCTGTCCATCTACGACCACCAAAGATCGGCACCATGAACGAATAGAAAATACGCAGGGTTGCCCCGGAAAGCGCCGGCACTGCCGCCAGCCAGAAGAGCTGGTTTGTATCGAATTTGAATCCGATCAGTGGCAGCTTTACGACCACCATCGACCAGACCATCCAGACCGAAAATGCAAGCAGGAGCGCGGGTATGGATATCCATAGGTTGCGGGTAGCTATTGCTTTTCCTTCCCGTTCCCAAAACTCCTTATCCTCCGGATTCCATGTTGTCAGTATACGTGATGCCATTATTGTCTCCTTGCTATGATCCGTTACGGCGGAACGGTCTTACATAATCACCCACCAGTTATTCACTACCCCTTGAACGCCAACGATACAGAATTGGAGGGTCCATCAGGAAGTGGACCGGGACATACAGCAGGTGCACCAGTTTGGTGAATGGCAGCAGCGCTACAATCAGGAAGGCACTGGCTGCATGCAGCTTGAAGACCAACGGGAAATCGGTCATGTATTCAATCTGTGGATTAAAGGTAGCCAACGACCAGAAATAAGGAACCACGGTATGAAGGTACCACTGAGATCCCCAGCGCATGAATGTTGCAATGTAAACTCCACTCAGGGCTTGGGCGGCCAACAGATAAAGCAGTACCCAATCCGATGCGAATGTGACCCGCTTCAAAATTGGGGCATTGACGCGGCGCAATAACAGCGCAAGGCAACCAAACACTGCAAATAGACCCAGCGCCAGGCCGATGCTTTCGAACACCACCAGATTACGCTGGTTTCCGAGAAACGCTTTCATCGGACCGGGGGCGACAACGCCCAAGAAATGGGCCGCAAGTACCGGCAGAATGCCGTAGTGCCACGGATTGATACCCCAGAAGAGTGTGTTGCGCTCCAGAAACTGCGTGGAGTAGGCTGACCAGGTCAAGCGATTGGAACAGAAACGGTACGGAGTTACAAAGATCAATAACGCCAGGGCGGTGTATGGCATCACGACAAAAATGAAACTGTTCAGCATGGTTGCACCTCCTTACAATCTTCGGCGCAGAGCAGTCGGGCCGTTTCGACCAGCATCTTCCAGTGGGAATCCTGTCGTGCGGCGAAAGCGGTATGGAGTCTTTCAACTCCGGGCAACACACATTCGGCGATGAAGGACTGCCGTGGCTCCTGCCTCTCCTGTCGCGACAGATGGGCCAGAAAACCAAGTACAACAGAAAGGTGGTCAGGAAGTTCAGTCCCGACCGGAGTGTATCCGCATCGTTCGAACTCCTGTTTCAACATGATCATGTAGCCGCCCTTCTTCTGGTTGTCTCCGAAGAGGTGGTGTCCCAGATAGGGAGCGGTGGCTGGATTGAAGTCGAAGGTGGCCACGTACTCTTCCTGTAACGCTGCAAGAGATGAGGCATCGACAAAATCGGCAAATTCGGATATTGGACTGCACAGTCGCATCTTGTTCAAAAAAGTTCTGACCAGGTTATAATCAACTTGCAGTAGCTGCTTTTCCTCCGGATAGTCGAGCATCCGGGCAAGGGCATCGTAGCTGGCGGCAATTGTCATTTCGGCCCCCTTGTCTTTTTCAGAATGCCGAAACCGCTGGCACCCTTACGCTGATAAGAGTCCTGCTCTTCACGCTGCTGAGTCGGAATAACGTTCCGCTCACGGTATGGGGCGATGGTGAAAAGGCGATAGAGACGATTTGCCCCCGCTTCATCTAACCCTGCATTTTTCAGGATAGACTCTTCGATCGGTTGGCCAAGGTTGCCGGCTCGCTTGAAGAGCCTCAGGGCGATCTGCTTCCGCAAAATATCAGCAATGATTTCTTGGTTGCCGCCGGACAGAAGGCTTGCCAGGAAACTGATCGGCGCCCGCATCTTTTCAAGAAGCGGGAACGTGCCATGGTCGGCCAGCTCATGGAGATCACCGCCGCTGGAAATTACCGGGGAGAGCGAAGGGATGTAGTAGGCCATCGGCATGGTCCTGAATTCGGGATGTAACGGGAGAGCTACGGCGAACTCCTTAACCAAGGCATAAACCGGTGATTTCTCGGCCGCCTCCAGCCATTGATCCGAAACCCCGTTCTTGCGGGCAGCTTCTATTACTGCTGGATCATGCGGATCCATGATGACGTCACGATGAGCCGCCACCAACTGATCGTCAGGTTTGAGCAGCGACTCTTCCACCCGGTCGGCATCGTAAAGCAGCACGCCGACGTGGCGGATTCTGCCGACGCAGCTATGGGCGCAGGCGTTGCATTGGCCGGTCTCGGTACGTGGGAAACAGAAGATGCACTTCTCCGCCTTGCCGCTCTGCCAGTTGAAATAGACCTTCTTGTACGGGCAGGCACTGGTGCAGAAACGCCACCCTTTGCAAACTTCCTGATCTACCAGGACAACGCCGTCCTCGCCCCGTTTATAGATAGCCCGGGACGGACATGAGGCAACGCAGGCCGGATTCAGGCAATGATTACAGATCCGGGGAAGATAGTGCATGAACATACGGCCGTAATCCGCGACAAGGGTACTGTCTTCGAGATTGGAATCCTCGACGGCATAGACCTGCGATCCGGAAAGGTCGTCATCCCAGTTGGGACCGCCTGTTATCTTCTCTATCCGCTCGCCGGAAACCTGGGAGAAAGCCTCGGCCACCGGTTGATCACTGCCGGGGGGAGCTTTGTACAGGTTGCTGTAGTCGAAGTCGAACGGTTCATAATAGTCATCCAACTTCGGCATATTGGGCTGAAAGAACATGTTGAAGAGCGTCGGCCCCTTACCCAGGGCTCGCAGCTTCAGTTTGCCCCCATCGCGGAGCCAACCACCCTTGAACATGTTCTGGTTTTCCCATTTTTTGGGATACCCGACACCCGGCTTGGTCTCGACGTTGTTCCACCACATGTATTCAGCGCCCTTGCGGTCTGTCCAGATGTTCTTGCAGGAGATGCTGCAGGTGTGGCAGCCGATGCACTTGTCCAGATTGAATACCATTACCAGTTGTGCTCTGACGTCCATTGCCTCACCCCCTCAACTTTCTGACTACCACGTAGCTGTCACGGTTAACGCCAGTCGGCCCCCAGTAGTTGAAGTAAAAACTGAATTGTGCGTAACCGCCGAGCATCAGGGTCGGCTTTAGGCGGATGCGGGAGAGACTGTTGTGTACACCGCCGTGCTTGCCGCTTTTTCGGGATTTTTTAACATTGAGGGTGCGCTCCGGTGCGTGGTACATGACCGCCGCCCCGCGTGGAATACGTGACGAAACGACGGCACGGCTGGTCACCACACCGTTGGCGTTAAAGACCTCGATCTCCTCATTGTCCTCGATCCCGGCACTGGCCGCATCTTCGTGATTGAGCCAGACGACAGGGCCTCCTCGTGAGAGCGTCAGCATCCTCAGGTTATCACTGTAAGTGGAGTGGATACTCCACTTGCCGTGCGGGGTCAGGAAGTTGAGGATAAGCCCGGTTTCTCCCTCGGTTTCGTCCAGCATAGCCGGGTTAAGCTTGCCCTTGAAGGTCGGCAGCCCCTCGTTGAACTCACCGTAATAAGGGTGGTCAAGATACAGCGACTGCCGTCCGGTGAGGGTTCGCCAGGGTACGCCATGCTCCACGTTCAGGGTGAACGGCGCATAGGGGCGATTCTCGTTGACCAGGCCGCTCCAGACCGGGGAACTGAGGTGGCGGCGCGGCTTCTGTGTAATGTCTTCCCAGGTGATACGGAAGTTGCGGTCGCCTTCGGATATCTGCGCCAGCGGCTTTCCAACCCGCTTCTCCAGGTTCTGATAGGCGCGATAGGCCAGCTCACCGTTGGTTTCCGGGGCCAGGGCCATGATTACGTTGGCTACGTCGCGCACGTCCTCCATATCGATGAAGGTCTTATCTCCCCAGGAGCGGGTCGGCATGGTTGTAAGGAGCTGCTCGTGGACATCGTCCGCCTCCCAGCTGACCCCGTGGGCATGCAGGTGACCAATGTGCGGACCGAGGGACATGAAGCGGTTGTAGAGATTGACGTAGTCGCGCTCGACGATCGGGAGATTCGGCATGGTCTTGCCCGGAATAGCCTCGCACTCGCCCAGCTTCCAGTCCTTCACATTCCGCTGGGCAATTTCACCCGGTGTGTCGTGTTGCAGTGGCGCAGCGATGATGTCCTTGAACGGAGCGGGGAAATGCTTGGGCGAAAGCTCACTGACTTTTTTGGCGATCCCGGCGAAGATGTTCCAATCGGATTTTGATTCCCAGGCCGGATCGATAGCGGCGTCCATGCAGTTGACAAAGGAGTGCATGTCGGTGGTGTTCAGGTCCGATTTCTCGTACCAGGTAGCCGCCGGCAGGACGATGTCCGAATACAGGGTTGAGGTGTCCATGCGGAAGTTGAGATCCACCACCAGATCCATCTTGCCGGTGGGGGCTTTTTCGTGCCAGACGATATCCTTGACCTGGCCCTTGGCGGCCTCCCGGGCGGTAAAGCTGCTATTGGGAGCGCCGATGACATGCTTGAGAAAGAATTCGTGCCCCTTGGCACTGGCGGAGATGGCATTGCCGCGCCAGATAAACCAGACTTTTGGGGAGTTCCCTGCACCGTCCGGGTCCTCGATGGCGAAACGGGTCTCTCCGCTCTTCAAACGGGCGATCAGCCAGGCCCGGACTTCGTCGTCGGTCACAGCTCCGGCCGCCTGGGCCTGCTCCATCAGGCGGACAGGGCTCTCGTTGAAATGGGGGGAGAACGGAAGCCAGCCGAGCCGGACCGCCTTGGCATTGAAGTCAGCGGTGTGCATCGGCATGTTCTCGCCGGTCTCGGGCTTGTAGTAATCGACGAAATTGCGATCATAACGCCACTGGTCCGAATGCATGTACCAGAAGCTGGGGGTATTCTGCAACCGCGATGCCTTGGTCCAGTCCTGGGCCATGGCGATGGAGGTCCATGGGGCCAGCGGCACCACCTTTTCTTGGCCGACATAATGGGCCAGACCGGCGCCGTTCCTGCCGACACTGCCGGTCAGGATCAGGGCGGTGATGGCGGCCCTGTAGATCAGGTCGTTGTGATACCAGTGGTTGACGCCGGCGCCGATGATGATCATATTGCGACCACTGCTCTGCTCGCCGTTCAAGGCCCATTCGCGGGCGATCGTTATCAGGCTGTCGGCGGCTATGCCGGTGTATTTTTCCTGCCAGGCCGGGGTAAAGGGCTTGTCATCCTCGTAGCTCTTCGGGTAGTCACCACCCAGGCCGCGGGAAACACCGAACTGCCCCATCATGAGGTCGAAAACGGTGGCAACCGTTATCTCCCCATCCTTCGTCATGACGCGCCTGACCGGGACATCCCGGAGCACGTCACCGTCGGCCTCGAAGGAGAACCGGACCGTACGAGTCTCTTGGCCCAGATTGGTCAGGCAACAGTCGATATCGCCCCCGTCCACCAGGTCCACCATATCCAGGTTCCAGTTCCCTTCCTGCTTGCTCCAGCGGGAACCGACGCTGCCATGGGGGAAACGGACATTCCCGGCACTGTCGCCGACGCAGAGGGTCCAATCGGCATGTTCAATCCCTTGGCCCCGCTCCAGGTCGGACGCCCGCAGGAATTCTCCCTGGCGCAGTGTGCCATCCTTTTCGTTCAGCTTGACCAGGAACGGCAGGTCGGTGTACTTGCGCACGTATTCGTCAAAGAAGGGGACCTGGCGGTTGGCGTAGAACTCGGTTAGGATTACGTGGTTGACCGCCATCCAGAAGGCGCCGTCATGCCCCTGTTCCACCGGCAGCCAGGCATCGGCGAACTTGCTGGCCATGCTGTAATCGGGAGACATGACCACCACTTTGGTACCGCGGTAGCGGGCCTCGGTCATGAAGTGGGCATCTGGGGTGCGGGTCATGGGGACGTTGGAGCCGCACAGGACGATGTAGGAGGCGTTGTACCAGTCGGCCGATTCGTTGACGTCGGTCTGCTCTCCCCATACCTGGGGAGATGCCGGCGGCAGGTCGCAGTACCAGTCGTAGAAACTCATGGCAACCCCGCCCAGCAGCTGGAGGAAGCGGGTGCCGGCTGCATAGCTGATCATGGACATGGCCGGGATGGGTGTAAAACCGATTATCCGGTCCGGGCCATATTTCTTGGCCGTGTAGAGAGAGGAAGCGGCAATTAGCTCATTCACCTCTTCCCAGGAAGCACGACGGAAGCCGCCCATGCCACGCTTGGTGACATAACTCTCACGCGACTCAGGATTCTCGACAATGCTATTCCATGCCTCGACCGGGTCGTCATGAACTTTACGGGCCTGACGCCAGAGATCGATCAGCACACCCCGCATGTAGGGGTGCTTGACCCGCAGTGGGCTGTAGAGGTACCAGGAATAACTGATCCCCCTGGGGCAGCCGCGCGGTTCGTGGTTGGGAAGATCGCCGTTAAACTGGGGGTAATCGTTGGCCTGCAGTTCCCAGCCGACAATGCCGTCCTTGACGTGAACCATCCAGCTGCAACCGCCGGTGCAGTTGACGCCGTGGGTACTGCGAACCACCTTGTCATATTGCCACCGGTTCCGGTAGAACTCCTCCCACCCCCGGTCGCACGGGCTATGGTCGTCTTTGATCCGCTCGTTCGACATTATCTGATCCTCCTCTTATAGAGAGTCAATCCCAGCAGCAGTGCCACAAACAGGCCAGCGCCCATCAAGGGAAAGGGAATTGGACAGACGCCACCGCCTTTTTGGGTAGCTGAATCCTTAAACAGGGCCATCAGTGCCGCGATCTCGTCGTCAGCTAGTGGTCGGTCGGCATAGACCTTCTTCATAATGGGAAATTTGAGCGCCTTGAGGGCGCCCTGCATACCGGCGTCGCCCATTTTTTGGTAGGACTTGCTCAGATCTGCAGCAGAGAGGTTGCCCCCGGTGATGCCCGGATAGGTGAAGGGGTGACAGGAGAGGCAGGGTGCGCCGCCTTTGGCAAAACGTCTGTTCCCGGTGAAAAGCGCCTTTCCCTGGGCGATCAGCTCCGGGGTTACCGCACCTGCCGGCTGTTCACCAGCCGGCGTAGCGGCAGCAGCGCCAGCGCCGCTGGCACTCGATAGGTAGTCAATAATTTTCAGGGCATCTTCATGACTGATACCCAGATTCGGCATTTCGTAGCCGTATTTCTTCAGCAGCCCAGCCTGGACAGGATCCTTGTTCGCCGTCAGCTTGCCCGGGTCCATGATGAGCGATTCGAGCCATTCGTGGGATCGCTCCACGGCTACGCCCTTCAGGTCGGGACCACCTGCGTCACCTCCACCGATGCTATGGCAACCGGCACACTGTTTGTCGAACAGTTCTTTTCCCTGATCCGCCCAGACAGGAAAGCTGCCTGTCAGTAAAACAAGCAGCGTGATGGAACAGTTCAGAATCCTACCTGGATTAGTCATACGGTTTCCCCTCCCGTGTTCTGGAAATGAGACTCTGTTTGCAGGGCGTTACAATATTACTCAATTCAACTGTTTAATATTGCTTAATCAAGGGATTGCTAAAAATGATCACACCACTCAATACTAACCCGCATAATTTGGTGTATTAAACAATTGCACCTGCCCGCATTTATATCTTTGACCAAAGTCAAATAGCGCTTTTATATAACTTGTTGAATGTAACAGAATTGTAGAATTATCGATGAGGCTTAACGTGGCAAAGCAGATTTAAATAATCGTGCTTGAGATAAAAGGGTGGAGAAAGTGGTTAGGCAATATTGGTAATAACGTCATAGACCGTCGTTGAGCCGTCCGTTAAGAAACAGCCTGAGTGCCACAGCATTGTTGTGTTCAGTGTCATGCGCACTATAGAGCAAGGTGACGTCATTTTTTATGGATACATCTAGAAGAGGACGCCAGGCTTCGCTGTTGGACTCCAACTCCGCAAAATAACGACGACAAAACTCCTCCCATTTGGCCAGGTCATGCCCGAACCAGCGTCGCAATTCATCGCTGGGGGCCACCTCTTTCAGCCACCCATCCAACAGGAGGTTTTCTTTCTTTATGCCGCGCGGCCACAGGCGGTCCACAAGGAAGCGGAACCCGTCATCCGGCCCATTCTTGTCATACACACGCTTGATCCGTATCATGATGTTTGCCTCGATGACAGTCTGGGTACAGCGCTTTTTTCACAATTCTAAAGCTGGCAGTAAACCATTCAATTACACTTCCTTGATCGCTTTGTTTGCCGCAATAAGAAGCGGGTCCCATACCGGCGCATAGAGCGGTGAATAGCTCAGGTCCAGTTCGGCGAGTTCGAACACAGTCATCTGTTTGTAAATGGCCGTGGCGAGGACATCGAGCCGTTTTGCCACGACGTCCTGTCCGATCATCTGACCACCGAACAGCAGACCGGTTTCCTTCTCGAACAGGAGCACGATCCGCATTGTGCCGCCTCCGGGGAAAGCGCCCCTGGTCGGCGTGTCCACGTGGACCTTTACATAGTTAGCGCTGTTCCCATGAAGTTGCAGTTCATTGAGACCTGTCGTGGCTACAGTCAGGTCGAAGAACTTGAACACTGCCGTCTGATCTATGCCACAAAATTCCTTCATGGCGTTGTTGTGAACGATATTGCTGCCGATAAGCCGTCCCTGCTTGTTGGCCACCGGACCGAGCGGCATGTAGCCGTTTCTGCCGAGTTGGCGAACGTAATGCTCGGCACAGTCGCCGGCTGCGAAAACATCCAGAAGGTTAGTCCGTAAAAAGCGGTCGACCTTTACCGCCCCGCCAACCCCCAACTCACCGCCGGCAGCCGAAAAAAGTGCCGTATTCGGTCTTACTCCGATGGAAACAACTACCATACCCGCCTCGAAGTCTCCGCTTGCGGTTCGGACCACAGTCCCCTTCTTCTCTATGATATCAACATTGGTATGAAGCTGGATCCTCTTCTCCCCAAGTTTTTCAAGCACCTTGGAACGAATCTCCTCGGCAAACGAGGGCAGGATTGTGGCTGCTTTCTCAAGGATGATCGGAGTAATCTTCATGTTGTAGAGAACATCAACCAGCTCAAGATTGGTATAACCGGAGCCGACGAGAATGACATTGGCGGGGAATTTTTCGTAGATGATGTTTTTAACCAGCCGCGTGTCGTCAAGTGTCTTGAAATGGAAGACGTCGGCATCATCAAATCCGGGAAGAGACAACCTGTTCGGTTGATTACCGGTGGCATACACGAGGTAATCGTATTTTTCACGGTATTCCCGGGAAAGTTCACGGTCAACAACCGTCACTTCCTTCCGCGACGGGTCAATAGCGACGACTTCATGGTACAGGCGGTAATCGATACCGCGTTCCTTGCGGATCGCATCAAGGCTCAGGGCATGTAGGTCCTCGACCGGCTTGTCTTTGTAGAACAGGTTGTAAGGCATGCCGCAGGCGGCATACGAAACATCGCCTGATTTTTCAAGAACGATTACTTGCGCGCCGTGTTCCTCGCGTTTGATCTGGCTGGCGGCCGACAGACCACCGGCTATTCCGCCAATAATCACTGTTTTCATTAGATTACCTCCAATTGCTTCTTCAGCACAACTCTTCCAATCCGACTTAATTATCGGACTTATCCCCAGCGCCATAGGGCAAGTATCAAAATAATCATAAAAACAATCGTGAGGTTCATGTGAGCCATGAAGAAAAATACCCGCTCATGCAGTGGAGCTTTTCGGGGGCCTGAAACGACCAGCTCCCCGATAGCTGTCAAAGTAGTCACCTTCTCAATGCCATGGGGCGCAAGTTTCAATGCCTCCGTCAGGTCGATACCGGCATTATGTCGTCCCATGTGAACCCCCTGTTTCCAGAGTTTACTTTGGGTCGCATCGTAAATTTTACCCTCGAAAGCAAAATAGGCGGGGCGTCCATCTTTCCCGTCGCAAGCACCCAATTCTTCAAGAGACAATCCCCCTTCAGCATCAATCGGTGACATTTCTTTTCTTTTTGCTTTGAGACGCGGACCGATCACGGTGACGACGTACAGGGCAGAAAGGACCATAACCAGATAGAGACCGATTTTGATGAGCAGCAGGATGCCAAAGCGGGTGTGAATGAGCATATCAAAAGAGTTCACACGATAGAAGGTCAGGATGGAACCGGTTACCCCCATGACTATCATAGAAATGATACCGACCCTTACCTCGCCGCGCGGAAGTCCACCGACGGCATAGGCCGGCTTGAGGATCAAGTGCACGTAGAGGATCGTACCGAACCAGAAAATGGCGGTTACAAAATGGAGATAGCCGATTACCAGTCGAAACCCTTTGAAGAACAGCTCTTTTTCAGGCTTTTCCGTCCTGGCCTGACGCGAGTCGGCAAATGTTTTGCCTGCCGCAGTCAGTTCGCCTCCTCCGCCCGGGTCAAGGTGACAGACAGCGCATGCCTGTCCGGTCTGCTTGGCGTACTCCTCGGTAGCGCTAGTCACGTGCGGTGTAAACAGCACAAATGACGACAACAGAAATATTCCGAAAAAAAGATGAACTACGATTTTAAGCATTAGGTTCCTTCCCTATCTTCGTCCCGTCGCTGAGATGTAGCTGTTAAGGGTGGCGAGATTCAGCACTTATGCAGACATGCCGTTCGCACAACCTCGACCATTCGTCCAACAAGCTCAGAATGGCTCTGCACGTGAAAAATATACCGCGGCACACTGTGACTGGGTGTTCTCGCCATGAACGGTTCTCCCCAGAAACTTAGCAGACATTCGGTTCTACCATTTTTTTCTATGTCGGAAATGATAGCCGAAACTCCTCCTGAGATGGAGGTCCAAATGGTCTCTCTAACTTTACCATAGTTTGTACAACACTTGATTTTGGGCGCGACTTCACTCTCCCACATCTCCCGATCACTGGTATCGAGGACAAACTGGATCGACTTCACTGCCGGGTTTTCGATAGCGGTTTTGAGAAGTGCGTCAAACAACTCCTGGCGCTTGAACATGACAGGGCAGACGTGAAACCAGAGCATATCGTTGCGAGCCTGGAGGGAGAAATCTTCCATCGCCTGGCGAATGCTCAGCGGGCCTACCAGCACTGCATCCGTCGGGCTCAGCTGAGATAGTATATCTTTGACAGTTACTTCAGTCCGATGAAGAGATTCTTCGATATGCTCGGATTGTCGCTCACGCCGCAAATCACGCAGGAATAACAGGGCAATGAGAACAACGGCGATCATTAACAGGACTTCCCCTTCAACCACGTGCAACATGTGCATAACAATAGCCGCAACCGCCGCAATAATTCCGGCTATGGCGTCCCAGTCATATTTCAGAATCCGCTTCATAACTTTCCCTTTTTGAAACCTTCTCTGTGAAAATTCAATCAACCAACGTATGCAGCATGGCTGGAACATCAAGGCGAACTAGAGTTGTGACGCCTTTGGAAAAAGGATGTTGTTTTCCAGGTGTACGTGTTTGTGCAGATCATCTTCGAACTCTTTGAGCTTTTGGTAGGTGAGCATAAAGGTGTTGCAGACATCGCCCGGTATTGCATACTCCTTTGAAAGGTGTCGCATCTCGTGGATTGCGTCACCGATCTCCTCGTGTTCGCGATGGAGTCTGAGGAGGGATGCTCGGATAGTTTCCCGATCCTTGTCATCCGGCGTAATGCCGGCAATTCTGGCCGAATCGGCTCGCTTGAGAGCCGGAAAGAACACCTCCTCTTCCTCTTTCAGGTGGGCTGTCATATCAGTGGCTATCTTGTCAAAGATGGCGGCGATCCGGATCACCTCGGGATGGTGAGCCCCATTAACACCGGCTATTTTCCTGACCATACGGACGTTCCTGTCGCGCACTATAATAAAATTGTCTTCCAACACAGTCGAGATATCTCGTGGTTGAAATAATTCCGGCATTTCAGATTTTATAATATCAAGATGCTCAACGCCTATTTGTACATCTCCTTTTGAAACTTAAAGTCGTTGTTTGTTGCCTGAATATTCGATGCCTTTGTTGCAAATTGAACACAGGTTTATTATTAGTGCGCTACTCTGGGACATCAAATGCAATCACCGTTAAAATGACTTCGCGGTTTTTGTCATCTCTTTGATGGAATATGTAACGAAAACCCGTTTCACTTGACCAATCAAGCTCACGCTTGAAGTTGGCATGTGATTTTGTGGCTCCAGGAATCTTTGACAGTACAGCAGAAAAGTCCTTATTCCTGTTAAACAGAATGATTGCCGTTTTTGTATCGCGCCAGGAGAGATATCCCAATATCTGGTCTATCGTGTCCAGGTAGACTCCTGTACCTTTCCAGAATTTACATTCAGCAATGAATATATTCCTGCCATCAACGCGAATCAAAATATCGGTCTTGCCTTCGTAATTGAAAGTCTCACCCGTTACCTGTCCTTCATACTGACCATTCAGTTGTACAAGAAAATGCTGTCGGAGATCTTCTTCCCCCATTTTTGAAAACGCGTGAGGACTACGTTCCATCACCTGCACCATATTTGAAATAATGCTGAGAATATGATCGTACTCTTTCATTTCAAGTTGTGGCTCAAGTTTATACGGTTCTTTGGTGGCAACAGGTTTTTGAATGGGTAGTTTTTGCCTCACTACGGGGGCAATATATGTTGTAGGCGCTCCAGGCCTTTGTTTTAAAGGGAATCCAAGTGCTGACGTCATACCTTGATCCTTCAACAACTTCTCTCTACGCCACTCGACCCGCTGACGAGCTTTGTCTCTGAGACTGGAATTGAATGGGGCGACATCGTTGGTTATCCACCCTAGATACTCAGCAATCATCTTGATGTTTCTATCAAAATCAGCTCTCATTGCCTCGCCATTATGATCTGTGCGTGTATAATTCAAACGAACTTCAGAGCCTTTAATAACCCCATAAGTTGTATTCATATACCCTTGCGAAGGCCTGAAACGAAACAATCCGTGATCGCCAAGAAAAGGCACGGCAAATTCTGCAAATGTACCTTTTATGTAGAAGGGTTTACTTTTGTCATCAATCCATCGGCTTGGATCATAACGAACGTCAACATCCGTTTCTCCGTTATTCGCAATATAAGTTTCATCTTCTTTCAATACAGGCGGTTCAAACTTATATTTATTTTCCAAATATTCGCCAAGGTCTTCAATACTTGTATTGAGGAGATAATTCCCCTCGAATTCGTCAATTTCCTGCAGCATCTTCTGTTCGCATTGACGCATAACATCCGATAGATGAGCATCTGCGAAAAGACAATCCTTCCTGTTCATATTTTCACCTCAATAAACGGGTTGCGATCAACAATGGATGCTTGAACCTTTTTCTTTACCATCTCACGCAAGTCTCTCTGATTTTCGAGAAGGAATACAATTTCCTGTAGTGTGCATAAAACAACTACCTTCTGCTGAAGAGCCTCTTTGCACGTTGACACCGCCGGAGCTGTGAAGCCTGCGGCTGAGATAATGATCGCACGACTTTCAGCACGGTGATAAACACGGACAAGGTGCTGTGATATCTCTGGGACACCAATGGGTTCTTTCCACCACTTCATCTCGACAAAATACAAATGGCTATCGAGTTCAATAACTCCATCGATCTGCTCAACCACTCCTTCACTCGCATCACCAGTAAGCGAAAATGCTTCACGAACTAGTATGCCATATGCCTTGAAAAGAGAATTTATAACCCCCTCCAAGGCTTTTCCACGTTTGTGTTTGTCGTTTTCAGTGAACAGAGAAAATAAATCGGTCTTTACCTTTTCTATTTCCAATTTCTGGTCGCGAATTTTGTCGAGCTCTGCCTGTTTTTGTGCTGTTCTAATTTGCTGTTCGGCATCACGTTCATTTGCCATGCGAGTAAAACTATCCTTAACATTCACTACTTTTTGAATCTCTGCAACAAGCCCCCTAGCCTTGAGTTGGTCTGCTGGCCAGCATGACGAAAACGTTTCGAATTCAGTTACACGTTTAAGAACTTCTCGGCGTTCTCGTAAGCATGAATCGCCTTTCGCGTTGATTTCAGTTAATATTTGACGAGCAATTTCAAATTTGTGGATACTATCTTTATCCCGCGTCCACTGTTGGAATGTAGGCTTCAAAAGTGGCTCTGCTACACCAGCACCTTGGAAAAATAGGAACACATCCTTTTTTGTTTTATTGAGAAGCGGAATCGTATCAATTAGTAGACTCAATAATTCCGGGGGATAATGGAATGAGATGTCCATATGTTGTATTGTTCCTCCATGTATCATTCTTTGACTGAAGCCAAGAATCTACCTTGACGCTTAACCGCAATATCTAGATGTATCCTGATTCTGCCCACCTTTCACCTTTACTGGCAACTGGAGCATCTGGCCCAAGTTCGTCGATGAATTGGCTTGCTATTGTGTTCCCATACATTCCGCCACCGGTACGAAGTTGCGCGCCGATTCTGTGTGCCAATTGTCGTTCCATCCTCACTATCGAGGAAAGGACCAGAGTCTCAGTGCATCTGGTGATAGCAACATAAAAAAGTCTGCGCTGTTCCTGTAAAACAGCATTACGCTCTAATTGAGGTTCATCATCTTTTATGAACGGAATCATACCCTGCATACAGCCCGCAACGATTGCGACTTTGCTCGTCAGCCCTTTTGATTTGTGTAAACTCATAACTCGTACAAAATCGCCTTCTTCTGGCATTTCCGGTTGAGTAATATGTGTCCTGATACGATCCAATAATTTTGCGATATCGCAATCATCGGTTACTGCGAGAAGTGCTACTTCGCGTAACACCGAGCACTCATCATTGCCATCTGGCAGCAAAACATTAACTACTGCATCAAGGTTTTGACCTTCAAGGCGATCAAGTCTCTCCTTCAATTCACGATATTTGCTTAGCAGCTCATTAGTTCCTGGAATGTTGAGAGTTCTTTGAAGCATCATTTCAAGAGCATTTCGGGGTGAGATATCCGTCAACTCACAGTGTTGGCGAAGTTTTTGGTAAGCATTTTTACGATTAGATGTACTTCCATGACCTAACCACCAACGGAGAGCAACTCTGTCATCCTGATTAACCATTAGTGTTAGGATTGCAAATGCCTGCTGTGCTGCATCTCCTTCTAATGCCTCCTCATGGTAGAAGCTGTGAACCGCAATGCCAGATTCTGCAAGTTGATCCCTTACGCCATAACCAATAAAACGTCTTGGCGTTAATACCAGAATGTCTCCAGGGGAATACCCACGTTCACAAACTAGGGTGCGAATGAAGCCAGCGATTCCCCGCGCTTCATGAGCAACGTCACCCCATTGAACTACATGTACCGCTCCTTCTGGATTTCCTGGAAGCGGTTGCAGTCGAGTGGTTTCAGATGCTGGATGATTATGGCAAATTAAGTGGTTTGCAATTGAGACTACCAGAGTAGGGCATCGTCGGCATTCATCAAGGGTTTCATCATGTGTATCTGGATGCCCAAGACCAAATAACTCTATACCTTCAGGATTCGCATAACGAAACCTATAAATTGATTGGTCAACATCGCCTACAATTGCTAATGATCCATCTCCAGCTAATAAATCGATCAGTTCTTGTTCTGCTTTATTTAGGTCTTGAAACTCATCAACAACAATATGATCAAATGCGGTTAGAGCTTCTGATGCAGGGTTATTTCTCAAGAATCGGTGGGCCTCTGGAACGAGTTCGCCGATCAGTATAGCTTGGTGAAATCGTAGCCAACTTATGAGCGCTCCCTGGAACTGACGGTCAATTGGATCTTGTGGCCATCCAGGCGCCTCATTCTGCAAACGCGCCCAAGCAGCTTCGAAAGCGCGTATCCGCTGGGTGCAGTCACGCTTTGGGCCAAAAGCTCCGCCAGCTAGGTCGGTTAACATTGCACCACCTTCAAACTGCATCACGCCTGACTTGGAAAATGAAACAACCGGGCGCGGGACTCGGCCAAGATAATCAAAAACATCCTGACGACTCAGTAACGAAAAGCAGAACGCATGAAGAGTCCCTACGCGAACCCTCTCGCAATCTTCAATGCCAAGGGCGTGTAGATCTGATAACAAGCTTGATGCAGCATTTCTTGTGAATGTAACTGCCAGAATGCGTCGAGGCTCTTGACCATTTTCCAGAAGTCGCGCAATTCGTCTTTTCATGGCAAATGACTTGCCAGTTCCTGGACCTGCCATAACCCTCAGTGGGCTATCGTTTGTTGCTGCAATATCTCTTGCGGTTCCTGTCAATCCATCATCCCAACTCATTTCTACCCCCCCCAGCGGAAGTTGCTCAATATCAATATTATTCTTTGTTTTCGTAGTGTTATCTTTACTGGCCTTCTCCGTATTCACAGGTGCCTTAGCCTCAGCCGTTTCCTCCTCGGCCCGCTGGTGATTAAGGGCAGGGTTTCTACTTCGTGGAAGTCGTTGCCAAGGTTGACATCGGTTCAGCCGCAGGTAGCATGATGGACAGCTTCGTTAAGCTCGCGGTGAAATTTTCGAATCTCAGGATCTGCTATGGATATGAAGCTGCGGATATATGAGGAGTTGTCACCAACGATATCTGTGTGAGTCTGTAAAACATTCATATGACTGCCTCGCCTCAAATAACATTAAGTGAATTACTCTTATCAGATTAATTGGTTACATTCCACCGGAAACCCTCTTAATTAAAGCGGGTATTAGTACAGCTTAGTTGTCCAAGGTGTTTAATCTGGATTGACATATATTAGATGGGAATATAACGAATATAATGTGTCGGTTAAAGCTAGAGGAAAGAAAATAATTGGGAAGAAAGCTAGTGCCGTACCATATGGATAACAACAGAACTGAATCGGTCAGTAACACCGGCGCTATTTCCAAAGGAATATTGAAACCTACCATAAAATTTCATTGTTATTCATGGCTAGCAAGCACTAAACCTACCATACTAGCTACCATACTTTTGGCGCATAAACAAAAAGGCACTTACCCGGTGAGGGATAAGTGCCTGTAATGTTTGGTGAGCCGCGTTGGGGTCGAACCAACGACCACCTGATTAAAAGTCAGGTGCTCTACCGACTGAGCTAGCGGCTCAAAAAGATGAATTATTTAACTCATATTTGGCGTGCTGTCAACGATTATTTTGTTGTCATGGCAGATTTGTTTATAATTTGAAACGTTCAGGTACATCAAGCTCTCGTAAAATATGCAGGTTGTCATCACGAAATGACATAATAGCAACATATGCGAATGTCGATCAAATGAATTAAATAATAATTTTTAGAACGCAGTTTAAGATTTAGTTAAATTTGTGTTGCAATTGTCAAAATAAAAATGGTATGAATACCCATTATTTGAATTGAAGTAATAACTTGTTTTTTGTATACATTTTATAACTTACTTATTTTAAATGATATTTTATTTATGCAGGGTGATTGTTTTGCAATGGCCGGTAGCCTAAATATAAATTTTATTAGCGTATAAATGCAGGTTGCTGAAAGATGGAATTTAGCAGCCTCAGTGCACTGTGTGCATTAAGAAATTAAACGCAGATCTATACATTTTTGATTGTGTATACCAACTTTTTTGAAAGCAATTAACAGTAGCGGTTCAATAAAATGAAAGGAGATAACTATCGACGCAGCAGCAGTGAATTCACAAGTAAGCTAAAAAGAAAGGAGTAACTAATGGCAGAAAAACAGTACGACTGGTCGGCGATCGCCAAGAACCCCAAATTTGTAGAGCTCCATCACAAGAAACAGGCGTTTCTTTTCGGCTGGTGGATATTTTCCAGCGTGT
>JAQTXD010000003.1 GCA_028688955.1 Desulfuromonadaceae bacterium | reverse complement strand
AACCACCATTAAAGTGACTGAATCCCTTGGCGGTCATGTCGACGGCACCGGTAATATTGTTAAAATTGAGACAACAAACATTAACAGCCATGAGGCAACCTATGATCTGGTCAAAACCATGCGTGCCTCCGTTCTCGTTTTGGGGCCGCTTCTGGCACGTTTCGGCAAGGCACGCGTCTCATTACCGGGTGGCTGCGCTATCGGCGCGCGCCCGATCAACCTTCATCTGAAGGGGCTACAGGCGCTTGGTGCCGAGATCACTCTTGAGCATGGCTATGTTGAAGCAAAATGCAGACATCTTAAAGGAGCCCGCATCAATTTTGACATCTCGACGGTAGGTGGTACTGAGCATCTGATGATGACCGCTGCTACCGCAAAGGGAGAAACCCTGCTGGAGAATGCCGCCCGCGAACCGGAGATAGTTGATCTTGCGCAGTATTTGAATCGTATGGGCGCCAAAATTGAAGGAGCTGGCACCGACACCATTCGGATTCAGGGTGTATCCGAGCTTTCGGCAGCAAACTATGAGGTAATGCCTGACCGGATTGAAGCGGGTACGTTTATGATTGCCGCTGCCATGACCGGCGGTGACATCCGTATTCACCGCATGAAACTGGAACATCTTGACGCTCTGGCGTTCAAAATGCAGGATGCCGGGGTCGAAATCACCAGTCGCGACGGTATTGTGCGTGTCAAAGGGCCGAAGCGGGTAAAGAGTGTCAATATTAAAACCCGCCCCTATCCCGGATTTCCGACCGACATGCAGGCTCAGTTCATGGCCATGATGTGCGTGGCGGATGGAGCCAGCGTCATCTCGGAAAACATCTTCGAAAACCGCTTCATGCACGTATCTGAACTGCAGCGATTTGGTGCTGACATCACGGTCGAGGGGAGCACCGCCACAGTAAAGGGTATTAAAAAACTATCCGGCGCTCCTGTCATGGCCACTGACCTGCGTGCGTCAGCGTCTTTGATTCTGGCTGGTCTTGCCGCAGAAGGCACGACGGAAGTCACCCGCATTTACCACCTGGATCGTGGCTATGAGTCTATTGAGAAGAAGTTTGCCGCTCTCGGTGCAGACATCGTAAGGGTTAAAGAATGAGTGACTGGATTACCATAGCAATTCCCAAGGGACGGATTCTGGAAGAGTCGGTTGAATTATTCAGCACGATCGGCATAGACTGTCGTGAACTCCTCTCTGATTCACGCAGGTTGATTTTTGAGAATCAGGAGCAGCGGATACGCTATATGATTGTCCGTGCAACGGATGTCCCGACCTACGTGGAATACGGAAGCGCAGACCTAGGTATTGTTGGTAAGGATACACTGATGGAACAGTGTAAAGATGTCTATGAGCCGCTTGACCTCAAATTTGGCTACTGCCGCATGATGGTCGCTGAACCGGCCAATCTGGCTAAACGAGAAGATCCTTCCGGGTGGTCGCATATCCGGATTGCCACCAAATACCCGCATGTAACAGAAAAATATTTTGCCGGTAAAGGTGTGCAGGTCGAAATTATCAAGCTCTACGGGTCGATTGAATTGGCCCCGCTGGTCGGGCTTTCCGACCGGATCGTTGATCTTGTGTCGACCGGTGAAACAATGCGGCAAAACGGTCTGGTTGAGGTTGAAACAATAGCCGAAATTACCACTCGCCTGATAGTAAACCGGGCCAGCCTGAAAACGAAAAACAAGCGGATTTCTCACATCATCCAGGGATTGGAGCGGGTGCTCCAGTCGCACTGAGCAAGGTATACCATGCTTTTTCTTAATATTAATGATGTCAGTTTCACCCGGCAATTTGACTCAATTCTTTCCCGCGGAGAAGAGAGCGGCAGGGAAGTTGAGCAAACGGTTCTTGACATAATTTCTGATGTCCGTAATCGCGGTGATGCCGCTGTACTGGACTTGACCTGCCGTTTTGACCGACTGGAAGCAGCTTCGGTTGCTGACTTGGAAGTAACCCCTGCTGAAATTGAAGCGGCCTTTGCTGCCGTTACTGCAGAAGATGTGGCGGTGCTTTCATTGGCTGTCAAGCGGGTTACCCGTTTCCACGAAAAGCAGAAGCAGCAGACCTGGTTATCAACAGAAGAACCGGACATTATGCTGGGGCAAAAAATTACGCCGCTGTCGCGGGTCGGTATTTATGTTCCGGGCGGTAAGGCCAGCTACCCAAGCAGTGTCATTATGAATGCTGTTCCGGCCCGCGTGGCAGGGGTTGGAGAAATTATCATGGTTGCGCCCTCCCCTGGTGGAGAGATTAGCTCCCATGTCCTTGTTGCAGCCAAACTTTCAGGCGTTGACCGAATATTCAGGATCGGCGGGGCCCAGGCGGTAGCTGCCCTGGCGTACGGCACGGCAACGATCCCGCGAGTCGACAAGATTACCGGTCCGGGCAATATTTATGTTGCCACCGCAAAAAAACTGGTGTTCGGGCAGGTTGGTATCGATATGATCGCCGGGCCTAGCGAGATTCTCGTTATTAATGATGGTAGCGGCAACCCGGCCCACATTGCCGCCGACCTTCTCTCCCAGGCGGAACATGACGAACTTGCCTCATCAATACTGATAACCACTGACCGCCCGTTTGCCGAAAAAGTCGCTCTCGAAGTTGAACTGCAGCTGACAAAACTTTCCCGTGAGGCAATAGCCCGTGCTTCCTGGGAGAGGTACGGGGCAATCATTGTGGCTGATACAATGGACGAAGTCATCGCCTTTTCAAACCGGATCGCACCGGAACATCTTGAGCTTGCGGTTACGGATCCATTCGCGATCATGTCGCAGATAACCAATGCCGGCGCAATCTTTATGGGGCACTGGACCCCTGAAGCAGCGGGAGATTATCTGGCAGGCCCGAACCATACCCTGCCGACCGGCGGCACTTCCCGTTTTTTTTCCCCTCTTTCGGTGGATGATTTCGTCAAGAAATCTTCGATTATCTATTTTTCAAAGGGTGGACTTGGTCGCCTCGGGGCCGATATTGCCAAAATTGCAGAGTTGGAAGGACTGGAAGCGCACGGACGGTCCGTAACAATTCGCCAGGAGAAATAGCGTGACGTATCTTCGCCCTTCCATAGATGCCATGGAGGCTTATGTTCCCGGGTTTCAACCGCCGGATATCACCTCGTGGATAAAACTCAACACAAATGAGAACTCATATCCGCCCTCTCCAAAAGTGGTGGAAGCTGTCGTGGCTGAACTGGGTACAGACGGTAAAAGGCTGCACACGTATCCGTCCGCATCCAGCCAGCAATTACGCGATGTGGCGGGAGATATCTTCGGATTCGACCCGTCATGGATTATCATGGCAAATGGTTCAGATGAAGTACTCAATAACCTTATCCGGGCCGTTGTTTCAGAGGGAGAGGAAATCGGGTACGTTCACCCTTCATATTCCTACTATGCAACACTTGCGGCAATTCAAGGTGCACGGGTAAAAACATACGGCCTGACGGATGATTTTTGTATTGCCGGTTTTCCTGAACGATATCCAGGCAAGCTGTTTTTTCTTACGACCCCCAACGCACCCCTTGGACCGGCATTTTCCATTGATTATATTGAGGAACTGGCTCGACGATGTGAGGGGGTATTAGTCCTTGATGAGACCTATGCAGATTTTGCCGAAGGCAACGCTCTGGAACTCGTCCGCAAATGCGACAATGTCGTTATTACCCGTTCTCTTTCAAAGAGCTATGCACTGGCAGGCATGCGACTGGGTCTTGCAATTGCGCGCCCGGAAATAATAGCCGCTCTCGACAAAATCCGTGACCATTACAACCTTGATCGACTCGCCCAGGCTGCGTGTGTGGCAGCGCTAAAAGACCAGCCCTATCTGAAGGCCATGTGCCGCGCCATCTGTGAAACCCGCGAATGGTTTTCTGGACAGCTGCGCAGTATCGGGTATGACGTTATCCCGTCCCAAGGTAATTATGTTTTTGCGACTCCTCCGGATCGCAACGGTAAACGGGTTTACGAAGAATTATATGGACGGAAGATTCTTGTCCGCCACTTTTCAGACCCTCTCCTCGTACACGGCCTGCGGATTTCAATCGGTACCAGAGAAGAGATGGAAATGACACTGGCAGCTCTAGCAGAAATAGGATAAACGGACACCGGGGGAAAAGAGTATGACACGCAGTGCTACCATTGAACGGATTACAAAAGAGACCAGAATAAAACTGTCGCTCACAATTGACGGATCCGGAGCGGCAACCATCTGTACGTCAGTACCATTTCTTGACCATATGCTCAATCTGTTTGCCCGCCATGGCCTTTTTGATCTGAACGTTGAAGCATGTGGCGACATAGACATTGACTTCCACCACACGGTCGAAGATATCGGTATCGTGCTGGGCGAGGCCTTCAAACAGGCATTGGGAGACAAAAAGAGCATCAGACGCTATGGCCAGTCAACGGTGCCGATGGACGAGACGTTGGCCAGCGTGGCCGCGGATATCTCCGGCAGGCCATATTTTGTGTACCACGTTACCCTGCCGAAGGTGAAAATAGGCGATTTTGACGTAGAGCTGGCAAAAGAGTTTTTTCAAGCCTTTGTCAACCATTGCGGATTGAATCTGCATATTAATGTCATGTATGGCGACAATGTTCACCATATCATTGAAGCATGCTTCAAGGCATTTGCCCGGGCGATGGATGCCGCGAGCCAGATTGACCCCCGGGTGGAAGGGGTCATGTCCACAAAAGGCGTTTTGTAAACACCGCCATCATTCGCAAAAAAGGGCGGCCCGGAATTCGGTGCCGCCCTTTTTCATGCATTCTGCACTCGCTTCACTTGATTGCTTTGAGCATTTCTTTTGCTTTCTTGGCTTCCTCACTCTTCGGAAAACCCTCAATCAGTTTTTTAAGAACAAACTTGGTACTTTTTGTATCTTTGATTGCACTAAAGGACATAGCCTGCTTCAGCATGGCTGCGACAACCTTTTCCTTACCTGGGTAGTTCTTGATAACGTCCTGGTAGGAGAGAATCGCCGATTCGTAATTTTTCTCACTGTAATAGGTTTCACCAATCCAGTAGTGGGCGTTGGCGGCAAGTTCGTGTTTAGGGTTCTGTTCGAGAAATTTTGTGAACTGCTCCCGTGCCGTCGCGATGTCTCCCGCCTTAAGTGAGTCAAGCCCCTTTAAGTAGAGGAAATCCGGGTTTGCGGCCGTCTCGTCCTTTTTCGCTTTTACAAGATCTGCCATTTTTTTAGAAAATGAATCCAGTTGCGCCTGCTGTTTGAGGATCCGATCCTCCAGTGCCATTATGCGTTTGTCCGCATCTTCCCGATAACGTGCCAACTCCTCGGCAGGTTTTTTAACCGCCAGATTTGTATCGTCCAGCTTGCCGTTAAGCGCCTGCATATCACTTTTCGTGCTGTCAATCGTGGCCTGAATATCAGCAGACATTTTCCGGACGGATGCGACATCAGACTTGAATCCTTTTTCAATTGCACCGACGCTAACCTTCGATTCTTCGCGAACAGTTGCGAGGTCTCTGTCAATTGAAAAAAGGCGGGTCTTTACCGAGTCAATATCGCTTCTTACATTATCAAGCGCACTTTGTGATGCGCATCCTGCCAGTGATGACACCACCAGCAAGATTATTACACGTATGTACTTCATAGACACTCCTCCTCCAGATATATTCGCCGCAGATATAGCACGTGTCAATCCCGTTGACAAGTGTCAGCATCCGCACATGGAAAGGCAATAACGACACAAAGGGGAGTCGCATGGAGGGATTTGTTCTTGACAATAGCCGGATATTCCATTAACTATCTATCGTTTTTGGGCCATACCACCAGAATGCCATTATCGGCCATTCATATTTGAAACAGGAGGAAGTAAAAATGGAACAGTATGCCGTTGTTTTTGCCCTGGTCTGTGCCGCTGCAGCCGTTGCCTACGGACTGATTACAGCGAGCTGGATTCTGGGATTGCCGCAGGGCAATGACCGGATGAAACAGATCGCAGCTGCGATTCAGGAGGGTGCCGGCGCATACATGAAACGCCAGTACACAATCATTGCAGCAGTTGGTGTGGTTATGTTTATCGCGCTTTTCACGACACTTGGACCTAAAACTGCTGTCGGTTTTGCAGTCGGGGCACTTTTTTCAGGACTGACCGGATTTATCGGGATGTTTGTTTCGGTACGCGCCAATGTTCGTACGACTGAAGCGGCAAAAAGCGGCATCACCAAGGCTCTCAATGTTGCATTCAAGGGGGGCGCAATTACCGGCATGCTGGTTGTTGGACTTGGGCTTCTCGGAGTCGCCGGTTACTACATAATCCTGTTAAAACTTATGCCGGAAGCACCGGTCAAGGACGTAGTGACCCAACTGGTCGGCCTTGGCTTCGGTGGTTCGCTTATATCCATTTTTGCCCGTCTCGGCGGTGGTATTTTCACCAAGGGCGCTGACGTTGGTGCAGACCTTGTCGGCAAGGTAGAAGCAGGTATTCCTGAAGATGATCCGCGCAACCCCGCTGTTATTGCCGACAACGTTGGCGATAATGTCGGTGACTGCGCCGGTATGGCCGCTGACCTATTTGAAACATATGCAGTAACGCTGATTGCCGCCATGCTGCTGGGTGCCATTACCTTTACCGGCAATGCCAGTTCCGTCAGCTACCCGCTGATCCTGGGCGGCATCTCCATCATCACCTCCATCATCGGTACCTACTTCGTCAAACTGGGATCAAGCCAGAAGATCATGTCTGCTCTGTACAAAGGCCTGATCGCATCCGCAGTACTCGCCTGTATCGCTTTCTATTTCGTCACCGTGCAGATGTTCCCGGCAGGTCTTACCAACTCCGCAGGCGTGACTTTCAGCGCTACGAATATTTTCATTTCCGCTATTGTCGGCCTGGTCGTTACCGGCGCCATCTTCTGGATTACTGAATACTATACGGCAACCGAATATGGTCCGGTTAGGCATATTGCACAGGCATCTACAACCGGTCACGGTACCAATGTCATCGCCGGCCTCGGCGTTTCGATGAAGTCAACTGCCGCTCCGGTCATCGTTATTGCTGCCGGTATCATTGTCGCATTTCAGTGCGCCGGTGTGTACGGGATCGCGATTGCAGCGGTATCAATGCTCTCCCTGACAGGCATCGTTGTTGCCATGGACGCCTATGGTCCGATCACCGATAATGCCGGCGGCATTGCTGAAATGGCTGAACTTGACGAATCAGTCCGCGCGGTAACCGACCCACTGGATGCAGTAGGAAATACAACCAAAGCCGTTACCAAAGGTTACGCAATCGGTTCTGCCGGTCTTGCCGCTGTAATTCTCTTCACTTCGTATGTTGATGAACTGAACCACGCACTGCAGACTGCCGGCAAAGAGATCATCAAATTTGACCTTTCTGATCCGTATATCATAGTCGGCCTCTTCATCGGCGGCATGCTCCCATATTACTTTGCCGCACAATGCATGGAAGCGGTCGGCAAAGCAGGCGGTGCCGTAGTTGTTGAAGTACGTCGTCAATTCCGCGAGATCAAAGGCATTATGGAAGGAACCGGCAAACCGGATTACGCCGCTTGCGTTGACATCGTTACCAAGACTGCTCTGAAAGAGATGGTTATACCCGGCCTGATTCCAATCCTGGCCCCGGTCATTGTTGGCTTTACCCTTGGACCGAAGGCTCTGGGCGGTGTAATCGTCGGCACAATCGTCACCGGCATCTTCGTTGCCATCTCCATGACAACCGGTGGCGGCGCATGGGATAACGCCAAAAAATATATCGAAGACGGCCATCATGGCGGCAAAGGGGGCGAAGCACACAAAGCTGCCGTTACCGGCGATACTGTTGGTGACCCCTACAAGGATACTGCCGGCCCTGCAATCAATCCTATGATCAAAATCATCAACATTGTCTCTCTGCTGATTGTGCCTCTTCTTGCTAAAATGATGTAGCACGAAAAATTTGTCGCTTCTCCTGGCGGTACGGGGATTTACCCTGTACCGCCTTTTTCTTTGCTTTCAACGGTAAAAGGGATATAATCTGCAAGTTTCACATCTAAACCCGTATCAACCATCTGAAAGGCAATTATCCGAAATGAGTACACCCATTAGCAAGAAAATGCTGATTAATGTCATGCATCCCGAAGAGACCCGTGTGGCTATCGTCCACGATGGTCGACTCATGGAGCTGAACATAGAAATCAGCGGTAAAGAACAGATAAAAGGAAACATCTACAAAGGCGTTGTTTTGCGTGTTGAACCTGGCCTGCAGGCGGCATTTGTTGACATCGGCCGGGCAAAACCTGGATTTCTCCAGATAGGTGAACTGCACCCGGATTATTGGGAGTGGCGGGACGACATCCCGGAAGAACAGCGCAAGCGCCGCCCACGCATCCAGGAAGTGCTGCGCCGTGGACAGGAACTGGTCGTACAGATAGAGAAGGACGAACGCGACAACAAAGGCTCTGCACTGACCAGTTATCTCTCCCTGCCGGGGCGTTACATGGTAATTATGCCCGGTAGCGACTCAACAGGCATCTCGCGGAAAGTGGAGCAGGAAGGGGCCCGCAAGAAGTTGAAAGAAATTGTGGCCGAGATGAATATCCCCGAGGGAACCGGTTATATCATCCGTACAGAAGCTGTCGGCCGTGCTCCGGAGGAGCTGCAGAAGGACTTCTCAAATCTTGTCGATTTGTATGAATCAATTAAGAAGAAGGCAACTGAAATTAGTGGCGCGGGAGAGATCTATCGGGATAGCGGCCTGATCATACGCACGATACGAGACTATTTTTCGGATGACATTGATGAGGTTCTTGTTGACAGCAAAGATGCCTATCGTGAAGCCAAGGAGTTCTTCAGGGACACCATGCCGTCCTGCGAAAAGCGTGTTAAACTGCATAAAGAAAAGCGGCCGATTTTTTCCCGATTTCAGCTTGAAGAGCAGATTGACCAGATATACGAAAAGCGTGTGCCGCTGCCATCAGGCGGGTCGATTATTATCGAGCCGACCGAAGCTCTGGTATCGATTGATGTCAACTCAGGAAAATCCAGTGGCGAGAGGGGTATTGAAGACACCGCGTTCAAGGCCAACATGGAGGCTGCTGAGGAGGTCGCTCGACAACTGCGGCTACGCGATCTCGGCGGACTGATCGTCATAGACTTCATCGATATGCGGGAAAACAAGCATAACGCGGACGTGGAAAAAACGCTTAAAAACGCCCTGAAAATGGATAAAGCGAGGGTTAATGTTGGCCGGATTTCTCAATTCGGCATCATGGAGATGTCGCGCCAGCGCATTGCCAAAACACTTAACGACGCCATACATTTTGAATGCCCGCATTGTGAAGGACGCGGCAAAGTAAAATCTGTTGAAGCCATGGCGGTATCGTTTCTGCGAAAGGTTCATGCTGCCGCGGCCAAGGGGATCGTTGCTGAAGTACGCGGCGGTTTACCACTGGAAGTGGCTTACTATCTGCTCAATCGAAAGAAACGTGAGTTGACCCAAATTGAAAACGATTATGAAATCGAAGTTACGGTCAAGGGCAAAACCTCTTTCCTGCTTAATCAGATGGAACTTGAAACGGTAAAACGAGAAAAACCACATCTGGATGATGTTCTCAAGAGCGCTGCCGAAGCCGAAGAAGCCCACAAACCGCTTGTAGTTGCGGCTCCACCTCCGCAAGTTGTTTCGACTGAAGAGCAGCAGGAAGAGACCTCATCGCCGGTCGAAGCTGTAAAAAAACGGAAACGACGTAAAAAGAAGAAAAAATCTGCCACGGACGTAATCCAGGACATACAGCCGCTTGACAAGAATGAAGCTGTGACGGAGAGTGAAACAGGGCACGAAGACGAGATCGCTGCTAAAACAACCCCTGAAGCAGCCGATGAAGCTACCCCTGTAGAAGCAGAAGGCAATGTCGTCGATCAATCGCTAAAGCCAAAAAAACGGAAGCGCCGACGCAGCCGCAGCAAGGTTCACAAATCAGTGGAACACTCTGAAGATGGAACTCCTGCAGAGACAGCAACGGAACCTGAGGCATTGAAGAGTGATATCCCGGTAACCGTACCACCTCCGGTAGAATCGGCAGTCGCTGTTAAGCCGAAACGGGCCCGGACGCCTCGCAAGAAATCCCCTGAGGTTGCCACTGAAGTGCCAATAGTTCCTGAACCTGTGATGGAAGTCGTGGAAGACCCGGCACCACCGCCGGTACAGAAAAAACCGCGTCATGCAGCCGCAAAGAAAACTGCGGAAATAGTTGTTCCGGTGCAGGAAACGGAAGTAACGAAACCAAAACCGGCGGCAAAACCGCGCCGCAAGAAAAAGGTTGATGAGGTTCAATAATCACGATCACATTTTCCTAAGGTCATGGAGTAATAGATGTTGAAATATGTACATTTTTTATCCGCTCTTTTTTTTGTTACCTGTATCGCCGCATGCGGTGGGGGGTCATCCACTACTGCGGCAACCCAGATTTACGATACACTGCCATTAACTCCTGCGCCTGCACCGGCGAACGCAAACATGGGAGGAGCCGTCCAGGGGGGGTCTATTTCCGCCAAGTTCGCCAACTACTCGGTTTCAACATTTTCAGGCGTTGCCAAGAGCGCCGGATTTGGTAACTACAGCACAATAAACGGGCCGCCGGCGCTGTACAATCACCCAACTGACATCACGACTGATGGATCTAATTTTTATGTTGCAGACTATGGTAACAGTGTTATCCGTAAAATTGACTCTACAGGAAAAGTTACTCACCTCGCATGTACTGACGCGATAACCGGGCTTCCAATTGGCTTCTACCGACCTACAGGCATCACCATAAGTCCTGACGGCACTCAACTCTATGTCGTGGATTTTGGGTCCAACACCATTCGTTTTATCGATCTCAGCAATAATAACAAAGTCACTATAATTGGCAGTACAACCGGTCTGTCCGGTTCAGTTGATGTAGCCGTAGTACCGCCGGCAACAACTGCCGACGTCACCCTGGTACGCTTCAAAGAACCAATCGGTATCACAACCGACGGTGAAAACGTTTACGTTACAGACTACGGCAACCACACCGTACGCCGCATTGTTGTTGCAACCAAAGCGGTGTCCACACTGGCTGGCGCATCAGGGTCAATCGGCTCGTCAGACGGCATACAGGGTGCGGCACGCTTCAACCGACCAGGCCGTATCACGACTGACAGGACCAGTCTTTACCTGACAGACTTTGGCAATCGGACCATCCGTAAAATTGATATTACTACTGCTACTGTCAGCACCTTAGCCGGCAGTACCGGGCCACTCAGCACTGATGACGGCACAAGTGACGGCACAGGCGGTGCTGCACACTTCAACCAGCCGAATGGAATTACCACCAATGGTACGTATATTTATGTGACAGACTCATATCATAATACCATCCGCAGGATTAACAAATTAACCGGCGAAGTCAAAACAATTTCAGGAATATCCAGAACTGCAGGAATAGGTGGGGCTGTTGATTCACCTGGAACGCCGAGTTTCTACACCCCCATCGGTATTACAACCAATGGGAGCAGTCTCTTCGTCGCAGACTCCTATAACAGCACCATCCGCAGGATTCATTGAACATGCGGAAACCCTTCAGAATATCAGCAGATTATTTGACCTCAGAGACCACGAGTGCCCCCTTTTTTTCTTGACGTGCCGGGGTGTAGAAGATATTTTTACGGGCTTGATTCCCGGAACTTTTTTTGTAGTGAAAGGCTGAAATACAACCATGGAAGAACTTAGTGAACTTCTGCTTCAAAGACGCCGCAAGGTCGATGCACTGTGGGAAGCGGGTATAAATCCGTACCCAAACGATTTCAAACCTCAGCACACTTCGGCTGACATTACCGCCACATACGGACCTGTTGATCAACTCGATGCCTCTGATGCTCAGATTACCGTTGCCGGGCGCATTCTGGCTCGGCGCTCTTTTGGCAAAGCCGCCTTTATTCAACTTCAGGACCGCAAGGGGCGAATTCAACTCTATATCAAAAAGGACGAGATCGGTGATGAGGCGTTTACCGTTTTTGAATCATTTGATATTGGCGACATCGTTGGCGCTGAAGGATATCCGTTTCGCACCAAGACAGGTGAGCTTTCCCTCCACGTTCGTTCCATACGGTTGCTGGTCAAATCACTCCTGCCGCTGCCGGAGAAGTTCCACGGACTGACCGACGTAGAGACACGCTATCGCCAGCGCTATGTAGATCTGATCGTAAATCCGGATGCACGTGAAATATTTATCAAACGTTCCCGCATCGTTAATCTGATTCGCAGTTTCATGACCGGTCGAGATTTCCTCGAAGTTGAGACCCCCATGATGCACCAGATCCCGGGTGGTGCAACGGCACGGCCGTTTATTACACATCACAACACTCTTGATATGGAGCTGTATCTCCGCGTGGCACCAGAGCTGTACCTGAAAAGGCTTGTTGTCGGCGGACTGGAGCGGGTATTCGAGATCAACCGGAATTTCCGTAATGAAGGTATATCTGTACGCCACAACCCGGAATTTACCATGATGGAATTTTACCAGGCCTATGCGACCTATGAAGACCTGATGGATTTCACCGAAGAGCTGTTTTGCCACGTTGCACAGGAAGTTCTGGGTACGCTTGATTTCACCAATCAGGGGCTTGACATAAGTTTCCAGCGGCCCTGGAGACGTTTAACGGTCCGGGACGCTGTTTTGGAGTACGGAGATATTGATCCGAAACAGCTGGACGACCGGGATCTTGCTTTTGAGTACGCCCGCAGCATTGGATTGACCCTGCCGGAAGGGATCAGCTACGGCAAACTTCTGATGGAAATATTTGAAGAAGTGGCCGAACACAAGCTGATTCAGCCGACGTTTATTACCGCATACCCCACTGAAGTATCACCATTATCACGAAAAAATGACCTCAACCCTGAAATCGTTGATCGTTTTGAACTGATCATCGGTGGACGTGAAATAGCAAATGCCTTCTCCGAATTGAATGATCCGGTCGATCAGAAAGAGCGCTTTCTCGCTCAGGTCGCTGAAAAAGACAAAGGTGACGAGGAAGCACACTATATGGACGAAGATTATGTCCGTGCTCTTGAATATGGCCTTCCCCCCACAGCCGGTGAAGGGATAGGCATTGATCGGCTGGTAATGCTGCTGACCGACTCCCCATCGATTCGGGATGTCATACTGTTTCCACAGCTACGCAAGGAAGTCAAATAAACGATGCCTTTTGAACTGTTTATTGGCTTGCGCTATCTGAAAGCCAAACGCAAATCAACCTTTATTTCGATAATCACTTTTATTTCTACCGCCGGGGTTGCACTCGGAGTCATGGCTCTGATTGTTGTGCTGGCGGTTATGACCGGTTTTGAGAATGACCTGAAGGAGAAAATTCTCGGCACCAACGCCCATATCGTCGTAATCCGAAATGGTGCACCGATGGAGGAATACCGGGCGGTCATTGAAAAGCTGAAAGGCTTTAAGGGGGTTCAGGCGGCAACTCCATTTATCTATAATCAGGTGATGCTCTCTTCCGGCAAAAACGTTTCCGGCGTTGTTCTCCGTGGTATTGATGTCGTGACCGACCGTCAGGTTACACGCCTCAGTACATCCGTCGTAGAAGGAAGTATTGATGGCCTTGATCCGAAAATGGGACAAGGTGCCGACACGACACCCGGGTTAATGCTAGGAAAAGAACTGGCCAAACACCTCAATCTGTACCTGGGTGACAGAGTCAACGTGATATCCCCGATGGGCACTATCACCCCCCTTGGTATGATGCCGCGCATGAAACCGTTCAAGGTAACTGGCATTTTCAATACCGGCATGTTCGAATACGACTCGACTCTGGCCTACATCAGTCTTGATCAGGCCCAACGTTTTTTTGATCTTGGAGACACCGTCACCGGCATTCAGCTCAAGGTTGCAAATGTTTACGGAACTGATGAACTGGCACGCAGCATCAACCGTGAAATGGGGAACAACTTTTACGCCCGTGACTGGATGCAGATGAACAAGAATATTCTTTTCGCGCTGAAAACTGAAAAGGTCGTGATGTTCATCATTCTGACGCTTATCGTACTGGTAGCTGCCTTCGGAATAGCCTCGACGCTTTTTATGATTGTCATGGAAAAAACCCGGGATATTGCGATTCTTAAATCGATGGGGGCAACCGCAACCAGCATCATGAAGATTTTTGTACTTGAGGGGTTGATAATCGGGGTTATCGGAACGCTTCTCGGGGTCACATCAGGCCTGCTGGTTGCGCTTAATCTGGAACCGATCATCTCCGCTATTCAGAAAATAACCGGACAGAATTTTTTTAGTAAGGATATTTACTATCTCGATAGATTTCCCTCACTGGTGGTGCCGTCAGACGTAGTGATGATCTCTGTCACCGCAATATTGATCTCCTTTTTGGCAACGCTCTACCCGGCATGGCAGGCTTCACGAATGCTGCCGGCTGAGGCACTGCGATATGAGTAATCTTCTTGAGATACGCGGCCTCAGTAAAACCTACGGAGCTGGCCTGAACCGGATTGAAGTTCTCAGCGGCATTGATCTTGACCTTTTGCCGGGTACGACAACGGCGCTGGTCGGAGCTTCCGGAGCCGGCAAGAGTACCCTGATGCATCTGTTGGGTGCACTTGACCGCCCGACATCAGGGACGGTTCGCTTTCGTGGAGAAAACATTTTCAAGAAGAGTGAACGGCAATTGGCGGCATTCAGGAATCACAGCATCGGCTTCGTATTCCAGTTTCACCACCTGCTTCCGGAATTCACCGCACTTGAAAATGTTATGATGCCCGCTTTGATCGCCAGAATTCCTCGATCCAAAGCGCGTGAAAGTGCCGAATCACTTCTTGTTGATGTAGGTCTTGGCCAGCGAATGACGCATCGCCCCGGGGAACTGTCCGGTGGTGAACAACAGCGAGTAGCCATTGCCCGGGCGCTTTCACTGTCACCTGAACTGTTGCTGGCTGATGAACCGACCGGCAACCTTGATATGAAAACCAGCGATGGTATCCATGCAATGTTGACGGAGTTACAGGTCAAAAAGGGATTGACCCTGGTGATTGTAACTCACAATGAGCGTTTGGCGGCAGCGATGGGAACAACCATTCACCTGCTGGATGGTAAAATAGAAAAAACTACCTGATTTTCGGGGGACGTGTGCCCAGTTTCAAAAAAATTATATGTACAATTTATCTGTTAGCTGCTGTTATCGGCAACTCGACGTCTGCCTGCGCAGAGGGCGAAAAATTGGTGGAAATCAGGATCGAGGGCAATCGCCGCATTGAAGCCGCAGCTATTTTAAATGTGGTAAAAATGCATGCCGGAGATATTCTTACCGGCGAGAAAACTGATGCGGATATTCGGTCGATATTTAAGCTGGGGCATTTTCAGGATGTTCAGGCTCTAAAAGAAGAGTCAGATAAAGGGACCGTACTCGTTTATTCCGTTATGGAGAAAGCGATTGTAAGGGACATAACGTTTGTGGGTAATAAGGAAATCACGACGGAGAAACTCAAGGAAGCGCTTGAATTCCGCCAGAATTCCGTTTTTTCGCAGAAAGATCTGGCCAAGAGCATAGCGAAAGTTAAAAAGCTGTATGGCGACGACGGCTATTATCTTGCCGACGTGCAGGCACAAACGAAGAAGAGTACGACGGGCGATCTGACTGTTGCATTTACTATTACAGAAGGTGAGAAGGTACTTATACGGGAAATCCGCCTTGACGGCAACAGGGCATTCAGCAGCAGCAAGCTGAAAGGGGTCATGGAAACGAAGGAGAAATGGTTCATGTCCTGGTTGACCGGTGCCGGCACCTACAAGGAAGAGGTGCTTAAAAATGACGCGCTGCTCCTGTCCGACTTTTACCTCAACAACGGCTATGTCAACATAAAGGTTGGTGAACCGGTTGCAAAGTTGAATGAGACAAAAACGGCACTGGACGTTTCTATCGGGATTTCTGAAGGTGATCAATACCGGATCGGTGAAATTGGCTTCAAGGGAGAACTTATTGACCCGGCAGCCGACCTGAAGAAAAAGCTGAAGAGTGAATCGGGTGAAATTTTCAACCGCTCCATCCTGCGTACCGACATCGGTACCCTGACCGATGTGTATGGGGACAAAGGATATGCTTTTGCGACGATCAACCCCCAAACCCGCATGGACAACGAAAAAAAGATCCTCGATATGACCTTTGACATTGAAAAAGGGGAGCTGGTTTCTATCGAACGCATTTCGATTGCAGGTAACCCTAAAACCCGCGACAAGGTTATCCGTCGCGAGATGCGCATTACGGAAAGTGAATTGTACAGTTCAACAGGTATTCGGCGCAGCAAGCAGAACCTGATGAATCTTGGTTTTTTCGAGGAAGCTAACATTGCAACCGCAAAAGGGAGCGCAAGTAACAAACTGAATGTTACGGTTGATGTCAAAGAAAAGCCGACAGGCACATTCAGTATCGGTGGCGGCTATAGTTCTCTGGATGGCCTCATCGGCCAGGGTTCCATTCAGCAGGCAAACTTCCTCGGTTTGGGCCTGAAAGCCAACCTCTCAGCATCTATCGGCGGCAAATCCAATACCTATTCTCTCGGCCTGACCGACCCCTATTTCATGGACACAAAATGGACACTGGGTGGTGATATCTACCGCTCAGAGCGCATCTATACCGATTATACCCGACGACTCATCGGCGGTGATATTAAAGGTGGGTATCCAATCAGCGATACCATAGGTACATTCCTGATGTACAAGTACGAAATTAAGGATTTGTACGCACCGAGCAGTGCATACCAGTCACTTCACGATAACGACGTGAACACCTATCCCCTCGGCACGACAACGACCAGCTCAATATATTCAAGCATTACTCATAACAGCACTGATTATCGTCTTGACCCGTCAACCGGTCTGATAAATTCTTTGTCCATTGAATATGCCGGACTGGGCGGAGACAACAGGTATGCCCGCTTTATTACGGATCATACGTACTTTCACCCAATCTACAAGAGACTTATCGCCTCAACAAAACTGACTCTCGGTACTATCCAGGAGGTCGGTCGACCGGTTCCAATTGATGAAAAGTTTTATCTTGGGGGAATCTATTCGCTGCGTGGGTATAGAACCCGTACTGTGTCACCGACACAGACCCAGCTGGTAAAAGACATCAACGGTAACCAGGCAGACCAGCAGATCTATATGGGCGGCAGTAAAGAAATCTTTGGCAACGTTGAAGTCACCTTTCCATTACTTGCAGAGGTCGGCCTCAAAGGAGTTCTCTTTTTTGACTATGGCAATTCATTCAACACCACATCGTCCACCGTGTTTGACACCATGTTGATGAGTTACGGATGGGGAATTCGCTGGGCATCCCCAATCGGCCCGCTCAGGCTTGAATACGGTATACCAATCAACCCGCGTACCACAATCGACAGCACACACGGGCGGCTTGAATTTTCAATTGGCAGCATGTTTTAACAAGTATTTTATTTTCAAGGGCGTACCGCCCACCACCATTAAAGGAGAAGTATTCATGAAACGGGCAATTTTGGCGGGTATCGTAGCGGCGTGTGTTGCACTGGCATTTGCGTCAACAACTGTTTTTGCAGCGGATCTTAAACTCGGCTACATTGACATGCAGCGGGCGCTGAACGGTTCCGAGGCTGGAAAAGAGGCCAAAGAACAGCTTGCGGCTAAAGTCAAGAAATATCAGGATGAAATAAATGTAAAGCAGGAAGATCTCAAAAAAGCAAAAGATGAACTGGAAAAGCAGGGTATGCTCCTCTCAGACACCGCCCGTGCTGCCAAAGAGAAAGATTACCAGAACAAACTGAAAGACTTCCAGCGCTTTACCAAAGATGCTCAGGATGAGCTGCAGGGTAAAGATGAAGAGCTGACCCGTAAAATCCTTGAGGGAATGGAGAAGGTCATCAAGGAATATGGCAGCCAGAAAGGCTATACATTCATCTTTGTAAAAAATGAAAGCATGCTGTTTGCCGACGATAAAGCGGATTTAACAGAAGAAATACTGAAACTGTTCAACGCAAACCGGAAGAAGTAGCACCATGGCACAGTCACGGACAGTAGCAGAGCTTGCCGAGTATCTCGGCGGTGTTGTTCAGGGAAATGGTGATACACAGATTTTCGGCCTGGGCGCTCTTGAAACGGCCGGACCTGATGCGCTTACGTTTCTTGCGAACCCGAAATACGCATCAAAAGTTGCCGAAACCTCAGCAGGCGCTGTTCTTATGGCACCGGGCGGAGAACGATATGGCCGTACGGCGATTGAGGTTGCTAACCCGTACCTCTGTTTTGCCAAATTACTGACGCTCTTTTATACGGTTCCCCATAATCCGCGGGGTATTCTTCCGGCAGCAGTGGTTACTGATACGGCCACGATTGGTGAAAATGCCAGCATTTACCCCGGCGCGTTTATCGGTAAAAATGTCACTATCGGCAATCGTTCCGTAGTCTATCCCGGTGCGGTGCTTTACGACGACGTCAGCGTTGGTGACGATTGCACCATCCACGCCAACGTTGTTATCCGTGAACGCTGCCGGATAGGTAACCGCTGCATCCTTCAGCCGGGGGCAGTCATCGGTTCTGACGGCTTTGGGTACGCCCCAGATGGCCGCAGTTACTACCGCATCCCTCAGATTGGCATCGTCATACTGGAAGATGATGTAGAAATCGGGGCAAATACCTGTATTGACAGAGCGGCTATTGAGGTTACGCGTATCTGCCGTGGTACAAAACTGGACAATCTCGTACAAATTGCCCACAACTGCCAGATCGGCGAAGATTGTATGATCGTCTCCCAGGTTGGTATCTCCGGAAGCGCAAAGATCGGCAATCATGTCACTCTTGCTGGTCAGGTCGGTGTTGCCGGCCACCTTACCATCGGCGACAATGTTCTGGTCGGCGCCCAGTCGGGCGTACCAAGCTCATTACCGCCAAATGCCGCCTATAGCGGCACACCAACCATGCCCCATAAGGAATGGTTGAAGTCGGCGATGGTCGTGCCCCGCCTGCCGGAAATGAAGAAATCCGTTTCAGCTCTTGAGAAAAGAGTCGCTGAACTTGAGGCAAAATTGATTCAACTCAGTCAGGAGGACTAAATATGCAACTGGATATCAACGAAATCATGAAAATCCTGCCGCATCGCTACCCGTTTCTGATGGTTGACCGGATTATTGAAGTTGAACATGGGAAGCGCTGTGTCGGCATTAAGAACGTATCGATCAACGAACCTTTTTTCCAGGGACATTTTCCGGGACATCCGGTAATGCCGGGCGTGTTGATTATCGAAGCATTGGCTCAGGTTGCTGGAATCATGGCGTATCTGGCATCAGATGATGAGACTCGCGCCAAGGTAACCTATTTTATGGCAATTGATAATGCCCGTTTCCGCAAACCGGTAATTCCCGGTGATCAGCTGCGCATTGAAGTCAGCACAACGATGAACAGAAGGGGCATATGGGGTGTCGCCGGCAAGGTGTTTGTTGGCGATGCCCTGGTAACAGAGGCCGATCTTAAGGCAACGTTTGCGGACTCACCTAAATAACACATTGCTCCCTCATCACATTGAGAGGGAGGCTACGGGAGAACCATCATGATCCACCCGACCGCAATAATTGATTCAACCGCCCACCTGGCTTCAGATGTAGAAGTTGGCCCGTACGCCATCATCGGCAAACATGTAACGATCGGCAAAGGGACCAGCATTGGTGCCCACGCAGTTATTGGCGACTGGACTGAAATCGGTGAGAATAACCAGATATTTCACCAGTCATCAGTCGGTGCGCCTCCTCAGGACCTCAAATACCGTGGTGAGGAGTGCTGGACCAGAATCGGCAGTGGCAACATGATCCGTGAATTTGCCACCATCCACCGTGGTACGGTAACCGGCCACGCCGAAACAGTCATCGGCAACAACAACATGTTCATGGCCTACGCCCATGTTGCCCACGACTGCCGCATCGGTAACGGTGTTGTCATGGCAAATGTCGCAACACTTGCTGGACACGTTACCATCGAGGACAACGTCATCATCGGCGGCCTGGTTGCTGTTCACCAGTTCACTTCCATCGGCATGAATGCAATGGTTGGCGGCGGCACAATGGTATCTCTTGATATCCTGCCATACTCAATTGCAACCTCTGCCCGGCGGCGAGATACCAAACTTCGCGGCCTGAACCTGATTGGACTGAGACGGCGCGGTTTTTCTCCGGAAGCGATCAATAACCTGAAAAAGGCGTATAAATCTCTCTTCATGGCCGGATTGAAACAGCCGGATGCCATTGCCCGCATTAAAGCAGAAATAACAGACTGCCCGGAAGTTGACTATCTGGTCGCCTTCATTGAGAAATCAAAACGCGGGATCTGTCGCGGATGAAAACACTCAGAACTGCGGTCATAGGCGTCGGCTACCTGGGCAATTTTCACGCACAGAAATATGCTGCCATTCCTGATGTCAATCTGGTTGGTGTTGTGGACAACGATCCGAAACGGGCGGCAGAAATTGCTGCATCACATGGGACCGCCGCCTTCAGCGACCATAGAGAGCTTATCGGCAACGTTGATGCGGTCAGCGTTGTCGTTCCCACACAGTTTCACTACACCGTCGCACGGGATTTTTTGGCAGCGGGCGTACATGTGTTGATTGAAAAGCCAATCACTGTAACGATTGAAGAAGCCGATGAACTGATAGCTCTGGCAGAAAAAAACAACGCCGTATTTCAGGTCGGCCATCTGGAACGCTTTAATCCGGTTCTGCAGGCACTTGACGGTGTACTACAGGATCCGCTGTTTATCGAATCAGTTCGCATTGCCCCCTTCAAACCACGCGGTACGGACGTAAATGTGGTTCTTGACCTGATGATTCACGACATTGAAATTATTCAGCATATTGTCAGATCACCGGTGGCCCGGGTAGATGCCGTTGGCGCACCGGTCTTTACCGGCGAGGAAGACATTGCCAACGCACGTATTGTTTTCGAGAACGGCTGCGTTGCCAACGTTACCGCCAGCCGTATCAGCCTGAAGAGCGAACGCAAAATGCGTATTTTTCAGCGCAACGCCTATCTTACCCTCGACTTTCAAAACCGTAAGATGCTGATTGCCCAGCAGGGAGTTGGGGAATTGTTTCCCGGGGTACCTAACGTTAAGGTGGAAGAGCGACAACTGGGCGAAGCTGATGCACTCAGAAGTGAAATTGAGTCATTCCTGACTGCGATTCGTGAAGGGAAAGAACCTGAAGTAAGCGGCCGTGACGGTCGAATGGCATTGGAGACAGCGCTCAAAATCAATCTCAGTCTGGACAGGAGGCCTTCATGATACCCATGGTTGATCTAAAGAATCAATATCACACACTTAAAGCAGAAATTGATGCGGCGGTCCTTGGAGCTATCGAGAGTTGCCAATTTATTCTGGGGCCAAACGTGACCGCCTTTGAACAGGAAACAGCCGCATACCTTGGAGCAAAACACGCTATCTCCTGCGCATCCGGAACCGACGCACTCCAGCTTGCCATCCTTGCTGCCGGCATCAAGGAAGGTGATGAGGTAATAACTACGCCGTTCACGTTTATTGCCACAGCAGAAGCGATCTGTTACGCCGGGGCAACTCCGGTATTTGTCGATATCGACCCTCGCACATTCAACATAAACACCGCGTTACTTGAAGCAGCCATCACCCCCCGCACAAGGGCTATCATCCCTGTCCACCTGTTCGGACAACCGGCGAATATGGCACCAATTACTGCACTCTGCAGCAAAAATGGCCTGACTCTGATTGAAGATTGTGCCCAATCATTTGGCGCGGGAATACATGGAGCAATGACAGGGACCATCGGCTCGCTCGGCTGTTTCAGCTTCTTCCCGAGTAAAAACCTGGGTTGTTATGGCGATGGTGGCCTGATTACCTGTGCAACGGATGAACTGGCAGAACAGATCAAGGTACTCCGCAACCATGGCAGTCACATTCGCTACCACCACAGCGTCATCGGATACAACAGCCGTCTTGATGATATCCAGGCAGCCATCCTGCGGGTAAAGCTGCAGCGGATCGATCAGTTCAACGCCGGGCGTCGCCGCGTTGCCCACCTCTATTCAGAATTGCTTGGCGATATCGTGACGGTTCCCCACGAGGATGGTACCGGTGTTCATGTTTATCACCAGTATACCGTATTGACGGACCACCGTGATGCCATCATGGCTAGACTTGCTGAAAAACAGATTTCATCAGCAGTGTACTACCCCATACCGCTCCACAAACAGGATGTATTTGCCAAAGCCTGCTCAGATGTAAATCTTCCGGTAGCCGAATCAGTCGCAAGTCGATGTATGTCACTGCCGATATATCCGGAAATGCCTGAAGAATCAGTGCGCCTGGTTGCACAGACCATACGAGAGGCACTGGTTGGATAACAAAATATCTGCCGAACATAACGGGCGCCGCATCATGATCGTCGCCGGTGAAGCATCCGGCGACATATATGGTGCCGACCTTGTCAGAGAAGCACACAAGCTTGATCACGAGTTGCACTTCTTTGGCATTGGCGGAACCCGCATGCGCGAAGCAGGAGTTGACACTCTTGTCGACTCAAGTGTTATGGCTGTTGTTGGTCTTGTCGAAGTTATCAAACACTTTGATGTCATATCGGCCGCCTTCAAAATGCTCAAACGCATTATTCTGGAAGCACCGCCTGACCTGCTGGTCTTGATAGACTACCCCGGCTTTAATCTGCGCCTGGCCAAAGTTGCCAAAAAAGCAGGCGTGAAAGTGCTCTATTACATCAGCCCGCAGATCTGGGCCTGGCGCCAGGGTCGGGTCAAAAAGATTGCCCGGCTGGTTGATCATATGGCGGTAATACTCCCCTTCGAAGCACCATTTTACCAAAAAGCCGGGGTACCGGTCACGTTTGTCGGGCACCCGATGCTTGACCTGGTAGCAGTATCTATTGACCGTGCAGTGGCGGCTACAAGCTTCAGCCTCGACCCGTTAAAGAAAACAGTCGGCCTCTTTCCCGGCAGTCGTCACAACGAGATAGAGCGACTTTTGCCGGTTATAATTGCCGCCGCAGTCAGATTGAAAGAGCGCTTTCCGGATATTCAATTTATTCTGCCACTGGCTTCAACACTGAAAAGTGACGACATTGTTCCCCAATTAAAAGCGGCAGGGCTTGACGTAACGACTACACGGGACCGGATACATGACATGATCCGGGCATGCGATGCGGTAATTTCAGTTTCCGGTACGGTAACCCTCGAGATCGCCCTGGTTGGGACGCCGATGGTTATTATCTACAAACTTTCACCACTTACCTATCAACTGGCAAAGCGACTGATAAAAGTTCCCAACATCGGCCTCTGCAATATTGTCGCGGGGGAAACCGTTGTTCAGGAGTTGATACAGGATCAGGCCAATTCGGAAACAATAGCCAGCGAAATTGAAAAACTGCTTACCGACAGGAGCTATCACACCGCAATCGCCCACAAACTTGGTGATGTGCGCGCGAAACTGGGGTGTGGCGGAGCGTCCGTCAACACTGCCCGTATCGCTCTATCCTTGTGTGGCATCAATACTGACTCGGCCGTCACATACACCGAGTCTCCGTAATGAATAAACTGATCTGGCTGCTGCAGGCAGCCCTTTTCTATATGTTCACCCTTTTTGTTGCAGCCCTTCCCCGTTCTCAATCCACTCGAATTGGAACCACGATCGGTATCTTTTTGTACAACGTTCTTCGCTCTCGCAGGACAATTGCAATTGAAAATATCGGATTGGCCCTCCCCTACATGATGCGCCATCCATCATGGACAGGACGCTTTGAAACGGCTGAACAAATTGCCAAGGCAACTTTCATAAACCTGGGAATCTCCATTGTAGAGGTGTGTCGACTGTATCATGGAAAAGGTGATGATTTAATTAATTCAATGATGGTAAATGGTTTGGAAAACTTCCAGCAGGCTCGAAGCAAAGGCACCGGTGTACTCTGTATAAGCGGCCATTGCGGAAACTGGGAACTGATTTCACTTTCATTCAATAAACATCTGAATGAGAATGTATGGGCAATTGCCCGCAAGCAGAACAATCCATATCTGAATACCATTGTCGAAAAGATGAGAATGGGGTACGGCAACAAAGTCATTTATAGCAAGGCGGCCCTGCGGCCAATCCTCGGTGTCCTGAAGAATAAAGGTGTCATCGGCATGCTGGCCGACCAGGCGGTGTTCGCAGACAACGGTGCCTTGATTGAATTTCTTGGCAGGAAAGCCTGGGCAAACAAAGCTCCCGCCATCATTGCCCGTAAAACAGGAGTGCCTATTGTCCCTGTATTCGGCTATAGAGAACATGCTCGCCACGTACTTACATTCCTGCCAGAGTACACGCTCTGCGGTGATCATTCTGAAGTCGGTGTTGTACAGGATATCCAGGCACTGTCGCGGCAGCTCGAAGACTTTATCTGTGCCCATCCCGCGGACTGGTACTGGGTGCACCGACGCTGGAAACGGGCTGGAGACGCACTATGAACAGCAAAATACGTGACTTTGCCATACCCCTCACTATTCTCCTACTCGCGACATTCATTATTGCGGTTACCGGTGCTGATTTAATCGTTTCAGCACCATTTTTTATTGACGGTAAATGGCCTATCGGTGATCAGCAGCCATGGCACCTGCTCTATGTCCTGGATAGGGGACCATCAATTGCCCTGGGCGCAAGTGGATTGGTAGCTGCCATCATCGGTTATCTCTCTCCGCTGAGACGCTCCTGGATTCGCCCAGGACTCTTTCTTGTTATTCTGTTGATCCTCGGTCCAGGATTGATCGTTAACACCGTTTTTAAAGATTATTGGGGACGGCCACGCCCCCGGGAAATCGTTCAGTTTGGCGGAACAAAAGAATTTTTACACCCCTGGCAGAAGGGGATTGCCCACAAAGGCCGATCGTTCCCTTCCGGTCACGCATCCGCTGCATTTTATCTGTCCGCTCCTTTTTTTATTTATCGCCGTAAAAAACCGGAGATTGCCCGTGCGTGGCTGATTGGCGGACTCTGTTTTGGTTTTTTGATGAGTGCAGCCCGCATCACGCAGGGGGGGCACTTTCTGAGCGACAATCTCTGGGCGTGGGGGATGGTTCACCTGATCGCCGTCGCGTTATATTATCTGCTGCGGCTCGACCGGGACGAAGCACCCACAGCAGCAGCGTGATACGACCATGTTTTTTTTCGCCTACAACATACTCTCTCTCTTCCTGCTGGTTCCCGTAGTTCTCTTCAACATTTACCGTTCCATCAAGCTGGGCTGGCCTCTGGCAACCGCAGAACGGTTTGGCCTAGTCCCGCAGCGGAAGCTGGCGGCAATCGCCGGGCGGCCGGTTATCTGGCTGCACGCCGTTTCAGTGGGTGAAATAATAGCAGCACGGCCGCTTCTTAAAGCGCTCAGGCTCCGCTATCCAGAGCATGCTCTCGTGGTGTCGAATACGACCGAAACCGGAAAAGCGACCGCCGGCGGATTTTCTGAAATTGACCTCTGCCTCTATTTCCCGTTCGATTTTCTCCCAGCAGTACGTGCCATCATTGGCGCGGTAAAGCCGCAGATTATCATCATCATGGAAACCGAAATCTGGCCTAATTTTTCCCGCGAGGCTGCCAGAAACGGCATCCCGCTTGTGCTTGCCAATGGACGCATTTCCGACCGTTCCTTCAACCGTTACCTGTTCTTCAGCTGGTTTTTCCGTCCGGCACTGCGCTGTTTTTCGTCGGTCTGCATGCAGTCAGCGGTTGGTAAAGAACGGATCATCGCCATCGGTGCCAACCACCAGACGGTCAGGGTAACCGGAAACCTCAAAAACGATATCCCCACCCGGCAGGTAACCGAAGAAGAACGCTCCTCGCTGCGCCGGCAGTACTCAATCCCTGAGCAGTGCTGCATTCTGACCGCCGGGAGCACCCGTGACGGCGAGGAACAGTTTGTAATTTCAACCTACAGGGAGTTATCTGCAGAAATCTGCGATCTGTTTTTGGTCCTCGTCCCACGACATCCGGCACGAGTGGGAGAAATTGCGGCACTGTTGAGTGATGCAGGTATCCGTTACCGAAGACGCACCGCTCTCTCCGATGCCGAGCCGATGCGACGAGGAGACGTTTTACTGGTAGACACCGTCGGCGAGATGATGAACCTGTACGCGCTGGCAGATCTCGCCTACGTCGGCGGCAGTCTGGTGCCGGTTGGTGGACATAACCTGCTTGAACCGGCATCAGTCGGTGTTCCAAGCGTTTTTGGCCCGCACATGGGTAATTTCCGGGAAATCGAAGAACTGGTTCTGAGGTACGGTGCCGGTATTCAGGTACTGGATCAGGAAGAGTTGACCGCTGCATGCCGGAATCTGATTACAAGCGCTGATCTGCGTAGAATCCTGGGGCAGAACGGCCTGAAACTGCTGCGGGATAACGGCGGCGCCACCGGGCGACACATGGAAGCGTTGGCAGGATACCTATGAACGGGACATTACACTCATACTGGCGGGACCTTGCATCCGGTAATCGCACCAGGACAGGCGATACGTTTTTTCTGTTGTTCCTCACGCCATTGGCGTGGCTCTATTCATCTGCCCTGCGACTGAGGGCACAACTGTTCAAACGTGGAGTACTGAAGACATACCGTCTCTCCCGGGCAGTAGTTTCGATCGGCAACATTACAGTCGGCGGCACCGGCAAAACACCGGTAACCGCCTATATCGCCCGGTTTCTGCTATCAGAGGGGCTTCGGGTCGCCGTGCTGTCGCGTGGCTATGGTGGATCTCTGGAGGGACAGACCTGTGTTGTCAGTGACGGAACCACGGTTATGCTGCGTTCGGAGGAATGCGGGGACGAGCCGTATCTGCTGGCAACAACGATTCCAGGGCTAATGGTCGTGATCGGGCCAGACCGGTATACTGCCGGCCAGATGGCTTTTCAGCAACTTTCGCCGGATATTTTTCTGCTTGATGATGGCTTTCAGCACTTGCGTCTGTATAGAAACCTGAACATCCTCCTGCAGGATTTTACCCGGCCATTCGGCAACGGCCTGACACTCCCGGCCGGTATATTGCGAGAACCTGCGTCAGCCGCACGTCGGGCAGACCTGACTATTTTCACACGCACACCGCAAACTGCCCTTGTTCCGGCAAATACGGGGAAATCCCCCCACTGCCTTTCCCGTCACAAGCTCGCTGATTTACTACCGTTGACCGGCGGCACACCCATCTCGTTTACGGAGTGTCTCGACAAAAAAGCGCTGGTGTTTGCCGGAATTGCAGATCCTGATTCATTTTTTGAAGGGCTGCGTGTGGAGGGGCTTACTGTTGTTCGCTGTCTCAACTTCCCGGATCATAGCGTTTATAATCGGGAACGATGTGCTGAAATTGCCGAGGCATTTCGTGAAAGCGGAGCGGATGTTCTGATAACTACGGAAAAAGACGGTGTCAAGCTGACGGGGCTTTCACCGGAATTAGCATCCCGGACACTGCTTGCACGGCTGGATCTGACCATAGACAACCCGGAACTCCTGAAAAACATGCTGATCAAACTGGTACAGGATTATACTGCGTAGTTCGTCCGCCACCTCTGAACTTTTTCAAGGACATCATTGACGGTAATAAGCTTCATCCTGTCCTTTCGATTCTCCATGGTTATAGGATAATCTTCCCCCGGATCACCATACACATCAACCATCAAGTCACTATATTTACGATACGGCCCAACCCGCTTCGGGTTGGAATACCCCATCAGCGAAACAACCGGGCGATCAAGGGCCACAGAGATATGCAACGGACCGGTATCAAGTGAAATCACCAGTTCGGCCCCATCCAGAATGCCCACAAGACCACGCAAGCCGCCATTTCCCAGTGCTGTCACCGGTGGATGTTTCGCCCGTTCCATAATAATCCGCTCGCACTCAACCTCCGCAGGAGAACGCCCCCCGACAAGAATCGGCTGCAGACCAAAACGTGAGTGCAGCGCATCGCAGACCTCCGCCCACCGTTCGGGAAGCCAGTTTTTCTGCAATTTACTTGTTGCCACAACAATTGCCACCGATGGACGGCTGATACGTGAATAAAAATCTCTCTGCCAGGCACGCTCAACCTCGTTCCACGGTCCCAGTCCCCAGGTCACCGGCTCTGTCGGCACCCCCAGCCAGTCGCAAAATTCGAGATACTGATCCTGAACATGCTGCATGGTATGGGATGGAATCCGGTGTGTGGTAAAAAGCCAGTTCAAGTCACGGGCACGGGCAAAGTCAAAACCGAGTTTTACCGTGGCGGTGACAAATGACGCCACTATGTTGGCTTTAAAATACACCTGAAGATCGAGAACCAGATCAAAAGCCCGCCCCTGCAGCTCTTTGCGCACGTCAAGAAAGCCACGAACACCTTTGGTACGGTCAAACAGGATGATCTCATCAACCAGCTGGTGTCCGCGTACCAGCATGGCCGGTCCCGGCTGCAGTATCCAGGTTACCTGCATCGCCGGGTTCGCCCGTTTGAGCGCGTGCAGCACCGGCAGGACATGCACCGTATCACCAACTGCACTCATCATGACAATGCAGACACGATCTGTTGCAACGCGCATCATTTTTTCTCCTCTGCCAAGCGGGCAAGCCGCTCAATCGATTCTTCGTCAAAGTCGAGTCCCCACCGTACCTTCCACTTGCGCGCAGAGCGAATCAGTCGCTGAAGGTTTCTGGCATAAACGTCGCCGTCGCCCGGAAATGTTACCCGATCAACATCTAGCAGGTATACGGTCAGAGCAGAACCGTTCCCGGCAATATACAAATTTTTGAGATTAAGATCCGCATGCCACGCACCGGCAGCAGCAAGCGAATGCAGCAAACTGGCTACCGCCGACAAGAGGACCTCACGGTCTGCATCAGACGCATGCCTCCATACTTCAGGGAGGTCGCCTCCCGGTGGCAAGCGCCGTGTCACGACATCACTGCGGGCAAATATGCCGCCAACCGGGTAAACAGCATATGCGATCACCTCCGGAGTGGGAATTCCGGCAGCGGCCAGGCGTAGAGAGATTTGCAACTCAAGCGGAGCTCGTGTGGGTGTCAGGAAATATTCACCCGTCAACGCGCCAAACAATCCCCCATGACGATTTCTCCGGACGACAACTGACATTGGCGGATTTGTCGGCAATACAACGGAATAGATAACCCCACGGCCGCGCATTTCTTCTTTCGAATCCTGCAGCGCCGCCCACTCATGAAGAGTACCGGCGGAAAGAGCAGTACCAACAGCTGAGACCGTCCATTCCTGTGCAACAGCCTGGAATCCTCTTCCTTTAACGTGAACATAGCCGCATTGCAGTGGGTCAGAGTGTTCAATGTCCGGGGGTGAAGTGGCAAATGTCATAGATCTCGAAGGATTGATCAATTGAAATGGCTTATTTTATGAGTAAGTTACCTGCCGGATGTAAATATCATTCATATCAAAGCATCGTCAACACGAAACTGGAAGATTAACAACCGCCGGAGATGTAATTTACTTCAAAACAGATGCCATTTGTGGCATATTGACCAATCAATTTTTTGAGGACGACATCATGCTGCCACTTGAGTTATTACAGATACTTGCCTGCCCGCTCTGCAAGGGAGATTTGGCCCTGAGTAATGACGGGACTTCACTCTGCTGTTTTTCCTGTGACAAAGAGTATCCCGTTGTTGGCAGTATTCCTGTATTACTCCCGGAATAGGCATATGACACCACCACATAAAATAATTTACGTAATGATTATCAGGACATACCTACATGGCAATATTTAAAAGACTTGTGCTGTACATGAAGCCGTACTGGTGGCGGATTCTCATTGCCGGACTGGCATCGTCAGCCTATGGCGGCCTGGATGCTGCGTTTGCTTATATGGTTGAGCCTCTTTTGAAAAAAATCTTCGTTACAAAAGACATGTTCATTTTTACCATTCTTCCGTTTGCGATTATCCTCATATTTATTTTCAGAGCGACAACTCGATATTTGAACGATTATTTTATGAGAACCGCAGCCCAGTTGGCTGTGCAAGACGTTCGCAATGAAATATTCAAAAAAAATGTTTATCTGGATTTAAGTTTTTTCAATCGCAACCAGGCTGGTTCTCTGATGTCACGCGTTGTCAGTGATGTTTCAACCATGCAGGATGGTGTCGGCGGGCTGATAACCGGAGTTTTCAGGGATGCGCTGGGGCTAATAACCCTTCTTGGAGTTATCTTTTATCGTGACTGGCAACTCGCACTCATCTCCATCCTTGTAATCCCGCTCACCATTTATCCGGCAGGTGTGCTTGGAAAAAAGATAAAACTAACAGCCCGCAAGGGACAGGATGAGGCTGGTCTTTTTGCCAGTATACTTCAGGAAACCCTCAGCGGCATAAAAGTAGTTAAAGCGTTTTCCCTTGAAGAGGTAATGACTGAAAGATTCAAAGCAGCAAACCAGAAGTTTTACAGTTTATTCAGAAAAACCATAAAATACAGCGCACTATCCTCACCAGTTATGGAGATAATAACCTCCCTTGGCATTGGCGCAGTTATATTTTATGGCGGCAGCAAGGTCATGGCGAACAAAATGACTGCTCCGGAATTTTTTTCCTTCATTACTGCAATGGCGCTTGTCTATTCTCCTCTAAAAAAACTTATTAACGCTTACAATGAAATGCAGCGATGCATCGGAGCCTCCGAGCGGGTGTTTGAAATCATTGACGCCGTCCCCACTATTATTGATGCAGAGGACGCATCTATACTTGAGACAAAAGACAATCGCGTTGAGTTTAAAAATGTGTATTTCAAATATCAGGATGAGTTCATCCTTAACAATGTCAGTCTGGTGGCCGAAAAAGGCGAAATGGTCGCGCTCGTTGGCCCTTCAGGTGGCGGAAAAACAACGCTTGTTTCATTGATTGCACGTTTTTTTGATGCGACAAACGGACAGATCACCATCGGCTCCCATGATGTGCGTGAGATCAAGAAATCGAGCCTGATGAATCAGATCGCGCTTGTTGACCAGGAAACAATCCTGTTTCATGACACTATAGCCAACAACATACGCTACGGAAGACCCGGTGCAAGTGATGAGGATCTTACCAAAGCTGCAAAAGCGGCATATGCAGAGGACTTTATCATGGCAATGCCGGAGGGGTATCAAACTGAAATAGGCGACCGTGGCGTGAGATTGTCCGGCGGGCAACGGCAGAGGATCTGCATTGCACGGGCAATACTAAAAAATGCGCCAATCCTGATACTTGACGAGGCCACGAGTGCCCTCGATACCGAAAGCGAACAGATGGTGCAAAAGGCTCTCGACAACCTGATGACTAACCGCACCACCTTTGTCATTGCTCACCGCCTGTCCACTGTTCTGCACGCAGACAAGATAATTGTTCTGGAAAACGGTCGCATAGTCGAAAGGGGGACACATAAAGAGTTAATTAAAAGTGAGGGGCTTTATAGCCGTTTGTGTGCCAGACAATTTGGGGATGATCTCACAGCCATTTCTTAGACTTTGATTTGGCTTATTTGATGGCAGCCCCTGACGTGCCAAAATATTGATTCTGATCCGTTGGATTAATTCCAACGGGGTGGTTCACATAGGCAAGGTACGGGTCTTTCTTATTTGTTTACAGGCAGACATTGTTAAGAATGCAAATTTCATCTGCGGTATATCAAAAATCTGGGAGTCTTTGTGAACGTTCTTCGTGATGAAACCCTCAATCTCCTGCGCTCTTTGTACAAGACCCTGTGGAAGAATGAGAACCAATATGGTTCCTCCTCCGACAACGTCCAGGTCACAGGCCAGGCAGCCTCCGATCTGATCAAGCAGAAGTTGCTTTCCGGCAAACCGGCAATGATCGCACGCTTCGGTTCGGGGGAGCTGACTGCGGCGCTTGTCTATCATTTCGCACAACGGCCAGAGTCATCAGCCCTCAAGACGTGGCGCTTTATTCGGGGAGACTATCCAAAGTTCTGGTGGGGCAGGACAATCTCGCGCGGACTCACTCGCAATGCCGGGTTCTTTCCCGCCAATGAGGCACTGTACAATCGCTTCGCATCGTTGCTCATTGACGACATGCAGTACGTCGATGTCCTCGGTTCCTGGATGAAAGGTGAACGTGTCTTCACGCAACAGCTCTTGTCTGCAGTAAAGGTGAGTTTGGATGACCTTCCACCCTATCATCACGCCAATCCCTGGTCCGAAGCGCTGGCGGGAAAAACCGTATTGGTCATTCACCCCTTCACAAAGAGCATTCAAGCCCAATACAAAAAACGCAGTTTACTTTTTGATGATCCCCGCGTATTGCCGGAATTCGAACTCAAAACCATCACAGCGGTGCAATCTATCGCATATAATACCAGCAGCGTTTATACAACATGGTTCGACGCCCTGGATCATATGTGCGATCAAATGAAGAGTATCGAATTCGACATTGCCATAATCGGTTGCGGGGCCTACGGATTCCCACTCGCCGCCTTCGCCAAACGCCTTGGAAAGCAGGCAATACATCTCGGTGGCGCCACTCAGTTGTTATTCGGAATTAATGGCAGGCGCTGGGGTGATTTAGGAAACGAACACTGGGTTCATCCTCTCCCAGAGGAACATCCTCAAGGCTTCGATAAAATCGAGGGGGGTTGCTACTGGTAATATGTAACCATAAATCCATGCGCATGACCGATTGAAAAGTCATGTTTACAACAAGGAGGCTGATATGAAAGTCGTTATTCTTGCAGGGGGATTCGGAACGCGCATCAGCGAGGAATCACACCTCAAGCCAAAACCGATGGTAGATATTGGCGAACGTCCGATACTCTGGCATATCATGAAGATCTATTCGAGCTACGGGTTTACAGATTTCATAATTTGCCTCGGTTATAAGGGCTATTGCATCAAGGAGTACTTCGCCCATTATTTTCTTCACGAATCAGATGTCACCTTTGACTTCAAGAATGGAAATGAACGTATGGTTCATCACCACTCGGCAGAGCCATGGAGTGTGACTCTTGTTAATACCGGAGTGGAAACCATGACCGGAGGACGAGTTAAGCGTGCTCAAGAATACATAGGAGACAAGCCGTTTCTATTGACATATGGCGACGGTGTTGCTGACGTTAACATAGCCGACCTCGTTGCATTTCATAATGCCCATGGAAAGTTGGCAACTGTTACGTCAATCCAGCCAGCGGGACGATTTGGCGCTTTGGATCTCGATAATGAAAATCTTGTTCATGGTTTCCAAGAAAAACCGAAAGGAGATGGAGCCTGGGTTAACGGTGGTTTTTTTGTATTGGAGCCGGGGGTGATGAAATATCTGGCAGGAGACTCTACCGTTTTTGAGAAAGAACCACTGGAAGGACTTGCACGTGACAATCAACTGGTCGCCTACAAGCATTCCGGATTTTGGCAGCCAATGGACACAATGCGTGACAAAAACCACCTTGAGGAACTCTGGGCATCAGGCAGTGCGCCTTGGAAGGTGTGGTGATGAAATCATTCTATGCCGGCAAAAGAGTATTCGTTACCGGACATACCGGTTTCAAAGGGAGCTGGCTCTGTCTCTGGCTATCCAGTATGGGTGCCCACGTAACGGGCTATGCACTTGATCCTCCGACTGAACCGAATCTCTTTACACTGGCGCGCATTACTGAACTGGTTGACTCCCACATTGCAGATGTGCGTGACGCCGAATGCCTGGCACGTGTCATGTGCGAAGCAGCACCTGAATTTGTCATCCACATGGCCGCCCAGCCCCTGGTCCGGGAATCGTATAAGAGACCGATTGAAACCTACGCTACCAACGTTATGGGCACCGTTCACCTGCTGGAAGCGGTACGTCAATGTCCTTCTGTAAAGGCCGTGGTCAATGTGACCACAGACAAGTGTTATGAGAACCGCGAGTGGGTGTGGGGATACCGCGAAAATGAGCCTATGGGCGGTTTCGACCCCTATTCAAGCAGCAAGGGTTGTTCCGAATTGATTACCGCTGCATATCGCAATTCATATTTCCAGCACTCTGCAGCAATCGCTTCAGCACGGGCCGGCAATGTGATTGGTGGAGGCGACTGGGCAACAGACCGTCTGATACCGGACTGCATAAGTGCCTTACTGTCCGGAGAGCCTATCCGAATTCGTAACCCTAATGCAATTCGCCCATGGCAGCATGTGCTCGAGCCGCTTTGCGGCTATCTGACACTTGCCCGACGACTGTATGAATCTGGTGCAGAGTATACCGAGGGATGGAACTTTGGCCCGTCTGACGATGACGCCAAGTCGGTAGAATGGATTGTGCGACAGATATGCGCATTCTGGGGCGAAAACGCAACATTTGAAATTGACGATGGCAAACACCCCCATGAGGCCAACTACCTTAAACTTGATTGTTCCAAAGCCAACATGCGGCTCGGTTGGCACCCCAGATGGAATCTTGAAAAAGCGTTGTCCAGTATAATTGACTGGGTTGCCGTCTATCGCTCTGAGGGTGACATGAGAAGATGCTGCCTGGAGCAGATTGCATCATACGAAAACGTGTTACAGGAGCATCCGTGAAAAACGAACTCGAAGAGAAACTGAGAAATCAAGCTATAGATGCCGCCGTTGCCTACTACCGGCATGCACATGTCCATAAAAACACATTCACACCAGGTGACCGAATTCCTTACGCCGGTCGCGTATTTGATGAAGCGGAAATAAGTAATCTGATTGACGCTTCCCTCGATTTCTGGCTCACCACCGGGCGTTATGCTGAACGTTTTGAGCAGGAATTTGCCTGTTTTCTTGGTGTCCAGTACTGCTCCCTGACTAACTCGGGCTCTTCCGCAAACCTGCTCGCCTTCATGGCACTGACGTCGCCAAAACTTGGTGAGCGCCGGATCAAAACAGGCGATGAAGTTATCACCGTGGCGGCAGGATTCCCGACAACAGTTGCACCAATTATCCAGTACGGTGCCATCCCGGTTTTCATAGATATCTCGCTTCCCACCTATAATATTGATGTTGTTCATCTGGATGCCGCATATTCTGAAAAGACCAAAGCAGTTATGGTCGCCCACACCCTCGGGAACCCATTCGACCTCACTGCAGTCAAGTCCTTTTGCGATAAGCACGATATCTGGCTGATCGAAGACAACTGCGATGCCCTTGGCTCACGCTATCTTCACAATGGTATATGGAAATACACCGGCACAATCGGCCACATCGGTACCTCCAGCTTTTACCCTCCACATCACATGACCATGGGAGAAGGTGGTGCCGTCTACACCGATGACCCGTTACTGAAGCGTCTGGTGGAATCGTTCCGTGACTGGGGTCGCGACTGCTGGTGTCCTTCCGGCAAAGATAACACCTGCAGCAACCGTTTTGGCCAGCAGTTCGGCGAACTACCGTTTGGTTACGACCACAAATATGTTTACTCACACTTCGGCTACAACCTGAAAGTGACCGACATGCAAGCCGCCATCGGTTGTGCCCAACTGGAAAAACTCCCGGGTTTTATTGAAGCACGCAAGAAAAACTGGAAACTGCTGCGTGATGGGCTTGCCTGTTTGGCGGACAAACTGATCCTGCCTGAGGCAACGGAGAACTCAGACCCATCATGGTTTGGGTTTCTTCTGACCATACGCCACGGGAGTGGAATCACCCGGGACAAGATAGTAAATCATCTAGAGAGCAAAGGCATTCAAACTCGTATGCTTTTTGCCGGCAATCTGATCAAGCATCCTTGCTTTGACGAGATGCGCCGGGAAGAGAAAGGGTATCGGGTTATAGGTTCACTGGAGAACACTGACCGCATAATGAATAACACTTTCTGGATCGGTGTGTATCCGGGTATGTCGGAGGAGATGGTGGGCTATATGGTTGAAACTATTAAACAGAGCATGTCAAACAAGTAGGACTGGTCCTAAATCATGAAACTATTCCTGACTGGTGGTAGCGGATTCATTGGCAAAAATATTATAGAGGTACTTGGTAAACGCTATGATATTCTTGCCCCAATCAGCCGTGAACTTGATCTGAGCGATGAGATAGCAGTAAAAGATTATTTTCAAAAAAACAAGATTGATATCGTTATTCATTCTGCCGTGCGACCGGGGCACCGTAACGCGAAAGATCCATCTAATCAGCTTTACCTGAACACCCGAATGTTTTTTAATATCATCCGGAATTCGAACAGATATAAGCGTCTCATATCCCTTGGGTCCGGAGCTGTATACGATGTGCAAAACCCCATGGTCAAGGTGACGGAAGACTACTTCGATACCCATGTCCCGGCTGATGAACATGGCTTTTCTAAATACATCATTGCCAAACATATGGAGAAGCTTGACGATGCCGTAAAATTGAGGATTTTTGGTGTATTCGGGAAATATGAGGATTATACAATCCGTTTCATCACCAATGCCATATGCAAGGCCATCTGCGATCTGCCCATCACCATCAGGCAGAACCGGCGCTTCGATTATCTTTACATCGACGACCTGATGCCGGTACTCGAACATTTCATTCACAATTCTGCACATTATAGTGCATATAACGTTACTCCGGATAATGCTGTTGATTTGTGCAGCATAGCGAGAATGGTCTTGAACCGCTCGGGTAAAGACCTGCCAATTATTATTGCCGAACCGGGGATGGGTCTGGAATATAGTGGCGACAATACTCGGCTGCGAACTGAGATACCAGAGCTGACCTTTACCCCGATTGTCGAGGCCATTGATAGGCTCTATGGGTGGTATGAAAACAACATTCATACCATTGATAAAAACGAACTTCTGTTTGATAAATAGCATGTCGATGATTCGGTATAAATTTATGTGTTTGGGGAGCATAGCTAATGGATAATGGTAACACCCTCGTATCATGCAGGAACTGTGGTTCTACCAATGTCCTCATTTTACATCAGGGCTGCATTGCTCCTTTCTTTTTAAAGCGGGTTCACTCACTGCAGATGTCTTCTATTGAAGATCATTTTAATGACAAAGCAAATAAACCGAAGAGTTTACCGATAATGATCCTTCGTAAACTCTGGTACAAATACATATTATTAAACACCATTTACAAGCAGCTAAGGAATTTTAAATCAAAAATAACAACCGATATCAGAGCATGCAGGGATTGCCATTTTATTGGACCAGACACTAACTATACCGGCGACATGTTGAATGGGTTATATGCTGATTACAGGTCGGAATTATATAATAACGAAAGAGAGCTATTTGAAGCAAACTATGGTGAAATAAAAAATAACGTAGGAAAAAACGAAGCTGAAATTGTAAATAGGCTTAAAAATGTAAGCAGACTGATGCACAACATCAATTTACAAAAAATCAATACTGTATTGGATTGGGGGGGAGGAGAAGGCAAGTTTGTACCAATAGAATTAAAAGATAAGAAAGTATATATTCTCGATGTTTCTAACGAACCTCTTGTTAACCAGCAATACGTAAGGATTAACCAACCAACACCAAACATTAAAGCAGATTACATCCAAATGTGCCATTTACTGGAGCATATTGGCTCTCCACGCGAATTTTTGATGGAAGCAATGCAATATTTGAACAGAGGCGGCTATGTTTACATTGAAGTACCTCAAGATCAATCAGAAGCTCATGTCAAACATTTTTTTGATGGAGACAGGCATCCCGTGCATATAATACACGAGCACTTAAACCTTTTCACCGTAACTTCGATCAAAGCTCTTGCCAAATCAATTGGCCTTAAGGAAATTGCTGTCGAATCAAATCTAGTGGACTTCGGCTGGCATCGCTGCCAGATAATTTCAGGATTATTTATGAAACAATAGGCCAAATTTACGACAATTTAGTAAAGAGGAATTATACATCATAAGTTAGGATATTATCATGATTAAGGTAACCGACTACATAGTAAAACGACTCAAGGAATATGGGATTCGCCACGTATTTATGATAACTGGTGGTGGTGCCATGCATCTCAATGATTCTTTCGGTGCATGTGAGTCTATCAGCTACATATGTAATCATCATGAACAGGCCTCGGCTATGGGTGCAGAAGGATATGCACGTGTGTCTGGCTCACTGTCTGTCGCGGTTGTCACTTCCGGTCCCGGCGGTACAAACACCCTGACCGGAGTTATCGGCCAATGGCTTGATTCTGTACCAGTACTCTATCTATCAGGACAGGTCAAACAGGAAACGACAATCGAATCTTGCCGTGAATTGGGGTTGCGCCAACTTGGGGATCAAGAGATAAACATTGTCGACCTGGTCCGACCGGTGACCAAGTTTGCGGCAATCGTGCAGAAGGCAGATGAGATCGGTTTGCTGCTCGACAAGGCCCTTTTTATCGCGACCCATGGCCGCCCTGGTCCGGTCTGGCTCGATATTCCTCTTGATATCCAGGGGGCACTGATTGATGAAAGCATGCTGACAACGTACTCCCCGAAGGACGGTGTTGTTGCTTCCCCGCAAACTTTGTCACAGATTGGCGAGGTTGTAGAGCTCCTGCGAGCTGCAAAGCGGCCGGTTTTTTTGGCCGGCCAGGGGATCAGAATTGCCGGTGCACAGGAAGCTTTTTTGAACCTTGTGGAGCGATTACAGATTCCTGTCGTAAGTTCGTTTTCCGGCGTAGACCTGATCCCTTCTGATCACCCTTTGTTTATGGGGAGAATCGGTACAATCGGCACCCGGTCAGGAAATTTTACGCTACAGAATGCGGATCTCCTTATCTCCGTAGGCTCGCGCAACAATATCCGTCAGGCAAGCTATAACTGGAAGTCATTCGCACGGGAAGCAATTAAAATTGTTGTCGATATTGATGCTGCTGAGCTCAAAAAGCCAACCGTTGTTCCAGACCTTGCTATTCACACCGATGCCAGAGAGTTTCTTGATCAATTGGGTGGGCAGGTAAATAAAACGTCACTCCCTATGTGGACTGACTGGCTGAAATGGTGTGGAGCACGTCGTGAGAAATATCCCGTTGTTCTCCCCAAACATAGGGTTTCAGCAGCTAATATAAATCCCTACCACTTTATTGATCGCTTATCAGCCAATCTGGCCTCTGATGCCATAGTTGTTGCGGGTAACGGTACCGCCTGTGTTGTTCTCTTTCAGGCGTGCCAGGTGAAGAAAGGGCAGCGATTTTTCTGGAACTCAGGCTGCGCCTCAATGGGCTACGATCTCCCCGCTGCTATCGGTGCATGTTTTGCGGCAGGAGGTCGGGATGAGGTTTGCCTTGCCGGTGACGGAAGTCTCCAGATGAACATTCAGGAATTTCAGACGGTAGTCCATCACCAACTCCCACTCAAGCTGTTCGTGCTGAGCAACAACGGCTATATCTCCATCAGACAAACCCATCAGGCGTTCTTTGGCGGGCGCTTGACGGGATGTGACCAGAGCAGCGGTGTCAGTTTTCCGGATATTACTCTGATAGCCGCCGCATATGGTCTGCCGGCGACCGTAATTGACAACCATGATCAATTGGACGAAAAGATTGCTGCAGTCCTAGCAACGCCGGGACCGGTTGTCTGCGATATTCGACTACAACATGATTACATCTTCGAACCAAAGCTCTCTTCAGAGAAGTTGCCTGACGGTCGCATGGTTTCTAAACCGCTTGAGGATATGTACCCTTTCTTGGATAGAGACGAATTTAATAGTAACATGATCGCAGGAGTGCCTGCCAAGTAGGCCGGAATTCCCGGCACGATTTGTTATACCTATTTGAATAATCGCAAGGGATCCTGATACTTATGCCTGTATATCCGCCAATTAATGTATTTGCTTTTGATCTTGATGGAACTATCTACAAGGGAAACACCATCATTGACGGAGCAGCTGAAGTAATAAATTATATAAACAATCTGGGCATACAGATTGTTTATTTCACAAACTCTTCAACTCGGACAAGAGAGCAAATAGTTGACAAACTTGGCGGAATGGGCCTAGTGACGTCTCTTAACAAAGTTTATACATCCGCTTATGCCACTGCCGTATATGCAAACGAAAAATCATATTCAAAAGTTTGGTGTATTGGAACGGCTGGCCTTAATAGTGAAATTGAAACATTCGGCATCCAGATCGCAGAAGACATATCTTTGGCGGAGGCCCTAATTATTGGGCTTGACCCAGAATTTGACTATAATAAACTCGCGGAAATTATGCCGTTTCGTAGTAGTGATTGTCCAATTATTGCGTGCAACAGAGACAGGAGCTATCCTGTGGAGAATGGCAGATTCCTCCCCGGTTGCGGCCCCATAGTTGCTGCCGTGGAAGACGCGCTTGGTCGAAAAGTTGATTGCGTAACGGGTAAGCCGAGCACCTATATGCTGGGGCTTCTTACTTCTGATTGGAATTATATTAATTCCGACATTATTGTTGTTGGTGATTCTTACGATAGCGATATTCAAATGGCTAATAGTTATGGCTGCCGATCGTTTTTGATTTCCAGCAGTATGAACCATTGCACTGATGGAACTACTATCGTCCAGAATATTGGCGATATAATCCAATATCTCACGTAATTACATGACCTAAAGAGCATGCAGTTCGGCCATTTTTGCAAAGACCTGACTCACCAAACGCCCAAATGGTTTACGGTACAGTCCAATCTATAATCAGTTGTAAATACAGGTCTACATCAATCAATCAGGGGAATCATAGTGCGATATATTCAAATACTTGACTGTACGTTACGGGATGGCGGATTTGTTAATGACTGGAACTTCGGTGCAGGAAGCATTGTCAGCATCATCGGTCGGCTTGTTAAAGCCGGTATCGATATTATAGAAGTTGGTTTCATAGATCAGAGAAGGCCGTATGACTTTAATCGTTCCATTTTTCCTGATACTGATTCTATAAAGCCGATATTTAAAAATCTCGATAAGGACAAAGCAATGATCCTGGGCATGATAGATTTTGGGACATGTCCTCTCGAAGCAATAACAGAGCAAAATAATTCTGTACTGGATGGAATACGGGTAATATTCAAGAAGCAACAGTATTGCGAGGCTCTTGAGTATTGCGCCGCAATAAAGAATAAGGGATACAGGATTTTTGTAAATCCGGTTTCGGTAACAAGCTATTCTGACGAAGAGATGCTTGATCTCATTGATAAAATTAATACATTAGCCCCTCAGGGCGTCGCAATTGTTGATACGTACGGACTTATGCATAAACAGGAATTACTGCATTACTATGATCTGTTAGATAAAAACCTGACTGCAGGCACTAAAATCGGCTATCATGCGCACAACAATTTCCAGCTTGCCTACGCGAATTCTTTGGAACTTATTGCGCTTGATTCAGACAGAGAATTAATCGTTGATGCCTCTCTTTTTGGCATGGGGAAAAGCGCAGGTAATACTTGTACGGAACTTGTAGCTCTGCACCTTAATGAAAATTATGGCAAAAAATACGATATGTATCAATTATTGGAGGCGATTGACGTAGATATTTCGAAAGAATTTGCAAAGAAACAGTGGGGATATTCGCTCAATCATTTTGTTGCGGCCTCAAATGACTGTCATCCTGATTATGTGTCTGCCCTGATCGGAAAGAAAACGTTGTCCGTTAAAGCAATCAACGAAATCCTTACCAAAATTGAGCCACCCAACAAATTGTCATATAACAAGGCACTGCTTGAAAATATGTATATGGAATATCAAAATAAGTATATTGATGATTCCGGTGCATATGCGGACCTTCGCAATCAACTGAATAACAGGGAGATACTGGTCATAGCACCCGGGAAATCCATTGAGACCCACAAGACACAGATTCTAAATTTCATAAAAGACAAAAATCCTGCCGTCATCACCATTAATTTTATTGATGACAACTATAAACCGGATTTCGTCTTCATGGGCAATTCAAAAAGATATAGTCAGTTCTTTAATAAAATATATATGAGTGGCTGCAATGCAAAGGTCATATGTACTTCAAATATATCTGAGTCAAACAGAAAAATAGATTACACTTTCAATTTCAATTCCCTGATTAACGATGATGACGTTATCAGGGATAACCCAGTACTGATGCTTCTCAGAATAATGATAAATATGCAAATCAAAAAAGTATACCTGGCAGGATTTGACGGCTATGCAAACGATACTGTTAGTAATTACCCAGAAGAATATATCCCGTTTCTCTACTGCAATGACCAGGTTGTTCTTCGCAACGAGGCTATTAAAAAAGCCATAGCAAGTATACAGAATAATCTTAGCCTAGAGTTAGTAACTCCATCAATTTACTTCCGATAATTTTTTTTGATCGGCATCTTGGACAAGATGATGACTACTTTTGCATTGTTCTGATCAAATCGGGAGAATACACAAATACGACTCATTGTTTTATACACTTCCACAAGCAACAGCACCTAGATTGGCAGCTTTTATTGACACAGAACGTTGCAGGATAGGTGTATCATTTCCATCGTAATACATGTGACAAGGATTGATATGCCATTTGAAAACAATCCCATATTAACTATAGCAATACCCACATACAACAGATCTAATTTTTTGGATCGGTGTTTATCCCAGATAGTCAATCAGGCTGTCAAATATGGGAATAAAGTTGAACTCATTGTCTCCGATAATTGTTCAACTGACGATACAGAAGCGGTCGTGAATGCATACATTGCGAATGGGCACAAGATACATTACATAAAAAATGCTAGTAATCTTGGCCCCGATGGAAATTTCCGCCAATGCTTCAAAGCTGCGAACGGAAAGTATTTCCTTCTTTTTTCAGACGATGATCTACTTTTGGATGATTCTTTACGAAAAATTATGAATTTAATAGAGGTCGATGAGTACGGAATTGTATACTTGTCAAATTATTTTTTTAAAACAGATTATTTAAGGAAGCCTAATAGAAAAAAAAGAGGGATTATCATATTTAATGACTTAAATAAGTTTATTAGAAAAGTTGACGTGTGGTTCACTTTTATATCCAGTAATGTTATCAACAAAAGTCTGGTAGATCCCCATTTAGATCTGAATGATTTTGCCGCAACAAACTTACAGCAACTTGCATGGACCTTCTCAAGCCTGTTTAATTCTTCTAAAAATATTTTTTATGACGAATATCTTGTCGCAGCACAACTGGATAACACCGGCGGATACAAATTTTGTGAGGTTTTCGGAAAGCACATGCATACAGTATTTATGACATTCATCAATAAGTACGGTGTAAGCAATGAGCACTTTGAAATTATCGTAAGAAAAATGTTAAAAAAACATTTGTCAAAATACATCCTTTCAGCAAGAAAAGATTTTGGTAGTTATCATGAAGAAGATTTTTTTAACATTCTGCATCCAATTTACAAACCATATCTGAGTTACTGGATATTCGTTTATCCTGCCATCAGATGGCCGTTACCTCTGGCTAAAATTTGGTGCAAGGTTTCCCGGTTCTTTGCAAAACTGTGTAATTTGTTGTGATTTCCAGAGTTGGATCAGGACATGAGCATTTACAAAGTACTTCCACTGTCAAACCACACATTTGATAAGAAATACTGTGATATTTCCATTTACACATACTATCAGTTGCTCTAAACGTTGCAGTTCTCAAGTACTTACCAGGTGCGCCCACCAAGAACCAGTCCGCAAAGCAGAAATTACGAGCACTAATCGAGAGAATTGATAAAATGACTATGCCAATATTTGTCGTAAACCTTGCCGAGTCAACTGAACGTAAGGAGAGAGTTCAAGAGCAGTTAGATCGAATCGGGTTACAGGCTGAGTTTTTTCCTGCAGTTCGAGGTAAATCCCTTAATGCTGCAGAACTGGCAACTCATTATGACAACAGCATTTTTTTCAGGCCCCTCTCGCCCGGTGAAATCGGATGCGCGTTATCCCATGTTTTTATTTATAAAGAAATTATAGAGCGTAAGTATGATTATTGCCTTATTTTGGAAGATGATATCGTGATAGACAGCCGGATTTCAAAAGTTCTTGATTCGATAAAAACCATTGTGAACCCCTCATCACCCGAAATAATTCTGTTAACCTCGCTTAAAGAATTCTCTGAGAATGATGCAATACCTCTTAACGTTGATAATTTTCGCATGGTGCCGGTCATTCGTGCCGGCTGTACACATGGATATATAATCACAAACGCCGGGGCGCGCGCTCTGTATGACTTTTGCTATCCCATACGTAAGCCCGCCGACTGGTGGGAGATTGTACAGCACCTCATTACCTTGCGCGGCGTGGATCCATTCGTCATCGACTGGGATACGACTTCTTTCGAGTCGCTCATAACAGCGGGAAGGGTTACGTCCGGAAATAAGGGCAAAAAAATCGGCTATTTTTACAAAAAAATCACCAACAGAATATCTGCTCGATTCGTGTGGTGGAAACTTCGGTGGAAACATGGAATTGTTCTACGTACAATTTTAGGTAAAACTTCGTCACACATCAATTAATCAGTTGAAATTGTAATCATATTTACTATCCGGATGTTCTCATGGCTGCTATGAATTGTACTGTTCCCCTTGTTTCCATTATCACTATCGTTCGCAATGACAGGCCCGGGCTGTCGAGAACAATTGCCAGCGTTGCCAGATTCAAAGGGAATCAGACTGAGTATATTATCATAGACGGTGCTTCGACAGATGATACGTTACGTGCTCTAAATGACGAGACAACAAGCATCGTCGACACAGTAGTCAGTGAACCAGACAAGGGCATTTACGATGCAATGAATAAAGGAATCGAACGCGCGTGCGGCACGTACTTGCTGTTCCTTAATGCCGGCGATGAGTTACTTGCTGATCTTGAGACTCTGATCAAGTCACAATCTGAAGAACCCGTAATACTGTACGGTCTCGCAAACATCGTAACGGAGGATGGTACCCTGATCTATGTGAGGGGAAAGCGCTTGTTTAGTCTTCACAGATTATTCAAGGGAATGCCGCTGTGTCATCAGGCGATTCTCTATCGGCGTGATGCCATGGTGCCGTATGATCTCCGCTTTAAAATTATAAGTGATCGAGTTACGACCTATACAATTGTAAAAAAACATGGGCTTTCTCATACTGCGTTTGTAAATTGCATAATCGCCAACTCGTATGACGGAGGTGTCAGCGGGAATTATCCGTACAAACTTCGCCTGGAAGAGGAAAATCTGTTTTACAGAAGCGCTGGCAAACCATACTACGTTGCAATCAAATCCCTGAATACACTCTTCAGATATAAGGTGAAATACCCTCTTTTGCGGTTATTACATAAAAAGAGTAAAAGCCTGCCCGAAAATAGAAATTTATGATGAGGTAGCGTACCGATGTCACGACGTCCCTGCATATCGGCGTTCGTTATTACGAAAAACGAGGCCGCAAAAATAGGAGATTGCCTCATTTCGCTGAACTGGGCTGATGAAGTTGTCGTCGTTGATGATTTCAGCACCGACAGGACACCTGATATATGTTCCGGGTTCGGGGCTTCATTTTATCAGAACCGGTTCAGCAGTTTCAAAGACCAGAAAAGCCATGCGATGACACTGGCAGCACATGACTGGGTGCTGGAAGTGGATGCCGACGAGCGGGTTTCTGAAAAAATGAGAAAGGCGATTCAAGAACTGACACCGGATGATTTTGAACAGTACGCCTGCTTTGAATTTAAACGTAAGACCCGATTCTGGGGGAAATGGATCAAACACTCTTCTTTCTATCCTGATTATAAGGCACGGCTCTATTGCCGGACTCGGGGCGCATGGAACGATGCTAACGTGCATGAACGGTTCGTTCCGAACGGTCGTACGAAAAAACTTGATGGTGACATTCTTCATGAGCAGGATCTTGACCTGCATACGTATCTTCTTCGGGTTGAGCGGTATGCGCAGATGTCCGCTGCTGACTATTTCGCCATGGGCAGACGGGCAAAATGGCATCATGTTTCTATTCGCCCGGCATTCACATTTTTTCAGCGGTACGTCATCAGACTCGGATTCCTCGACGGAGCCCAGGGTTTTGTAATTTCAGTGATGGGCGGCATTGGTACCTTTCTAAAATATATGAGACTCTACGAAATTCAGAATGATAAAAAATAACAGTTCAGGTTTGACACATGGTTATTATCGGTAAAAGAGCCGGACAATTGGGAAACCGTCTATTTGTATTCGCCCACATCATTGCAAACGCAATCGAGTACGGATACGAAGTACAGAACCCCAGTTTTTATGGATATGGTCACTATTTTAAAGGCACACAGGACGACTTTTTCTGCAGGTTTCCTGCGAGAAAAAGTGGCTATAATATCCCCGCACTGCAGAAGGTATTTTACCAATTGCTCACGACATGCCTGCTTCCACTCTCCAACTTCAACCGACTGGCCAAACTTCTGAATATTTCGTTCCTTGATATTGATCCGAAGACCTATCCGGCAGAGTCGTACGACATGACAAATTCGGAATATGTCCATCTGGCAACAGCAAACAACCTGCTCATTATCAAAGATCCCTGGTTATTTAGAGATTCTGCCCATTTACAAAAGCATAATGATCAGGTCCGTTTATTTTTTGCACCGATTGAAAAGCATTCGCGTGCGATAGCAGACCTTATTGTCAGGGCTCGTCAGGACTGCGACGTGTTGGTTGGTATTCATATCCGTCAGGGGGATTATAAACGGTGGCAAGGTGGCACATACTATTTCAGCACGTCAGAATATGCCGCAGCTATGAGTCGATTCGCCGCAACCATGCCGGAAAAACGCATAAAGTTCCTGATCTGCTCCAATGAGAAGCAGGATGAAGCGATTTTTCATGGATTGAATTACATCGTCGGCAACGACCATCAACTCGAAGACATGTACGCTTTTGCGCAATGTGATTTACTGATAGGCCCACCTAGTACGTATACATTATGGGCCTCCTTTTATGGTTCAGTGCCTCTCTTTATCCTCAAGGCTGCGGACGCTCAGATTAACTGCAGCGAATTTCATATAACCAACGGTTGACACTCTTTTGCTACGGAACAAATTACATATGGTGACAAACTATTCTCAAAAACAACCACGTAGCCTGATGTTTCGCTGGTCCATGTGGTTTCTTGCTCTCAATTCATGCGTGTTCATGCTTGTATCACTGAATTTTCTCAAAGCGATGACCCTGCCGGACTCCACGCTCGCCAAGGTATTCCTCGCAATTGCCTATCCAGGCCACTTCATCTCTCTTTCGTTTTATCTTTTTCCAGTCATCGCACTGATCATCCTCATGTTTCCCAGAAGAGGAGTCGTATTCGCAGTTTCAATGTCCTTGGAAACTGTTTTAATTCTCCTGTTAATTATCGATAGTCTCGTATTTGCACAATATAGATTTCACCTTAATGGCATGATTTGGAATCTTCTGACAAGTGGTGCTGTCAAGGACATACTCCCGATAACGACTAAGCTGTGGCTTGTCCTTGCAACGGCTATTACAGCTATTTTAATTCTTGAATGGGTGTTTGCACAAACATGCTGGCACTGGGTACACAAAGGGCACAAACGGCACGGAGCAACTATTTCAGCAATCGTTCTCAGTGTCATTATTTCAGGACATCTTCTCCACGCCTGGGCGGATGCCAACCATTACACACCGATAACCAAGCAGGTGCGCTACCTTCCCGCGTACAAACCTCTTACCATGAAAAAGCTTCTTGTATCAGTGGGACTCGCAAAAAAACAACCGAATGAAAATACGTTACGTGGAAATGACGGAAGTGCTCTGGCATACCCGCTGGAAACGATACACTGCACAAGTGAGCAGGCGGCAAAACTGAACCTGCTGCTTATCGTAATTGACAGTTGGCGATATGACGCTTTGACCCCTGAAATCACCCCTAATATTTGGCGGTTATCACAGGATAGTTGGCGTTTTGATTCACACTACAGCTCCGGGAACGCCACCCGATTTGGCATATTTGGCCTTTTTTACGGGCTCTACGGTACCTATTGGCACTCAATGCTGGCGGAAGAAAAGAGCCCCGTACTAATGAGAGAATTGCAGAAGCAGAAGTACCGGATGAGTATTCTGGCCAGCGCCCCGCTCGTTAACCCAGAATTTGATCGAACGGTTTTTGCAGATATTCGCAACAAAATTGAACTGCGTCAGACCGGTGGTGGCTCAGTCGCAAATGATCGGGTCATAACAGATAAAATGATTAGCTTTGTTGCGTCCACTCCGAAAAACGAGCCATTTTTTGGCTTCATGTTTTTTGATGCACCACATGTCGCCGGACATCCTGAAGAAGCGGCTCCTTTTCAGCCTGAACTGAAAGAAGTTGATCATCTTACGTTAAACAATGACACCGACCCGGTTCCCTATAAAAACAGATATAAAAATGCGGTGTTTTACAATGACATGCTGATTGGCCGGGTGATTGAGCAACTAAAGAAAAGCAACCTTCTCAGCAGTACCATAGTGATAATCACCGGAGACCATGGAGAAGAGTTTAACGATCTAAAAATGAACTATTGGGGACATGTGGGAAATTTTTCCCGATATCAGACACAAACGCCTCTCGTGATACACTGGCCGGGAAAAGCTCCGGCAACACTGCAGCACACAACCAGTCATCTCGATATAGTCCCTACGCTGATGAAAGAGATGCTCGCTTGTGATACTGATCCTTCAAAATTCAGTAATGGCAGATACCTGCTGGATACATCACCCCGCCCGTATGTACTGATAAGCTCATGGGACACCTTCAGCACCAACGAACCGGACAGAATATCCGTAGTTCAGAAATCGGGGGAGATTGACATCCTTGACCAGTCATATAAGCCGATTGCCGGTGCAAAAGTACATCCTGACATATCAAAGAGTGCAATGGAAGGGATGGGACGATTTTATGCGCGCTAATAAATCGCTAGGGGACCCGGAACAAAAGCGAGATATGTTTCGATGAAATCATATCTCTTCGTAAATCCCACATCCGGCCATCATTCGGCTCAGCGTTTGAAATTCACAATGGAACGACTGCGGGAGCACGAAATTACCCCTGACGTTCTCCAAGTACGTACCCCGGCTGATATTTATGCTCTCTGCAGCTCTATCAACAGCGAGCGAAAGCCATGTCTGGTCATCGTTGCCGGTGGAGACGGCACATTTAACGCCGTGGTTAACGGCTTATCTCCCGGCACAGCCACTCTGGCAATTCTGCCGTTCGGCACTTCCAACGTGCTAGCCAAAGAGATCGGGATTACATCTCTTGACGACGCACTCAGTCGAATTGCGAAAGGAACAACCCGTTCTTTATCCGTAGGAGTTCTAGAGCTGGAAAATCGTACTCTCCGTTTTCTCCTCATGGCTGGAATAGGTTTTGACGGGGCGGTCGTCAGGGATGTATGGCCGTTGGCAAAACGCTTCTTGAGACAGGGTGCATATGCATTATCGGCGTTGAAAAATGTGTTCAAATGGGATCCTTCTCTGATAAAGATCAGTACTTCGAAAAGGAATATTACATGCCATACGGCCATCATCTGCAACTCCTCCCGCTATGGTGGGAATTTTATCCTGTCACCTGAATCCAGCCCGTTTTCATCGGGAATTTCTGCCGTCTGCATATCAGATAACATACGCAGTGCCTACTTGAGAAGTGCACTGGATCTGTTCCGCGGTCGATCTGAAACCAGTCAGAATCTGGTTCGGGAACACTCTTCGGCCTTTGAAATCCACGGGAGACATCCCATTCAGATAGATGGCGATTTTGTTGGCTATAGCCCTGCGCGCATATCAGAATATATCGATTTTGCAAAAATGATCGTCTAACAAATATATTGATCCATTCTATCGAAACATAATAGGTTGCACATCATGGCACTTCACCGTTTTTCCCGAACCGAACTTCTGATCGGCACCAAAGGTATTTCCACTCTGGCAGACAGTCATGTCATGATATGCGGAATAGGCGGTGTCGGCAGTTATGCCGCTGAAGCTCTGGGGCGGGCGGGAGTCGGGAAGATCACACTGGTGGATTTTGACGATATTTGCCTGACGAACATCAACCGGCAGATACACGCACTTTCCAGTACGGTGGGTCAGCAAAAAACGGAGGCCATGGCGACACGATTGCGCGATATAAATCCAGACGCTGAGATACTGCCGATCAAGGAATTCTTCTCACAAGAAAATGCCGAACGGCTACTCAATCCGCGCCCCGACTATGTCCTTGACGCCATCGACCATTTCACCGCTAAAACGGCACTGATAACAATCTGCCGACAGCACAACATACCGGTCATCTCCAGCATGGGTGCGGCGAACAAGCTTGACCCTACGAAGATAGAAGTCTCCGACATCTCAACCACAAAAAACTGCCGAATGGCTCGCAGCATGCGGAAAATACTGAAAAATGCCGGCATAACCACCGGAATCCAAGTTGTCTATTCAACCGAACTTCACCGCGAACTTGATCCTGCATCATCAAGCGCGTGTGGGACCGACTGCATCTGCCCCAACAAGTCCGAACAGACGTTCCGCTGCGAACATCGCCGGGTGATACTTGGCAGTATTTCCTACCTGCCTTCAATATTCGGACTGACCATGGCTGGTGTGGTTATCAACGGACTTTTGAACCGAAAAAGACCTTAATGAACACATGTCTAAACATTTACCGCTAAACCGTGCTGTTTTTTATTGACAAGCCCTGAAAATAAAGGGTAACGTCGCAACACCTCAGTTTGAATATCCTGGTGTCCGAATCGATCCCTTGACTTCTTTACCCATATTGTACTTCGAACCTGCTGAAAAAACTAAATTCCGCTGATTGAGCAAGAGCCCCTGGTTACCCACATATTCAATACCGCAGCCGATGTATGGCTCCCCCGGAAAAAAATATATATCTATGCACACCCCGATATCATTACAGACCAAAACGCAGGAGAACAGATGAATTTACAAGAGCTTAAAGGTAAGAAGATCAGTGATCTCAACACTATTGCGCGTGATCTAAGCATTGAAGGTGCGTCAAGTCTTCGTAAACAGGACCTGATTTTTGCAATTTTAAATGCTCAGACAGAGCAGAACGGTTCCATCTTTGGCGAAGGTGTTCTGGAGACGCTTCAAGATGGCTTTGGCTTTCTACGGGCGACCGACTACAACTATCTGCCAGGTCCTGATGACATCTATGTTTCTCCCAGTCAGATCCGCCGATTCAACCTGCGCACCGGCGATACCGTTTCCGGGCAGATCAGACCCCCCAAAGAGGGTGAACGTTATTTTGCACTGCTTAAAGTTGAGACGGTTAACCATGAGTCTCCGGAAATTGCCCGCGACAAAATCCTTTTTGACAATCTGACGCCACTGTATCCACAGGAAAAGCTCACCCTCGAGACAACGCCGGAAAACATGCCGATGCGCGTCATTGAGTTGGTGGCTCCAATCGGTAAAGGGCAACGTGGGCTGATCGTTGCGCCTCCCCGTACCGGCAAGACAGTGCTGATCCAGAATATTGCAAATTCGATTGCCGCCAATCACCCCGAAGTTTACCTGATCGTCCTGCTGATCGACGAACGGCCTGAAGAGGTCACCGACATGCAGCGATCAGTTAACGGTGAAGTGGTATCTTCAACCTTTGACGAACCTGCCACGCGCCACGTTCAGGTAGCCGAGATGGTCATTGAAAAAGCCAAGCGACTCGTTGAGCACAAAAAGGATGTTGTCATTCTGCTGGATTCAATCACCCGTCTGGCAAGAGCATATAACACGGTATTACCCCCTTCCGGCAAGATCCTGACCGGCGGTGTTGATGCCAACGCTTTGCAAAAGCCAAAGCGCTTCTTCGGTGCAGCTCGGAACATTGAAGAGGGGGGCTCCCTGACTATTATCGCCACTGCATTGGTTGACACCGGCAGCAAAATGGACGAGGTGATTTTTGAGGAATTCAAAGGGACCGGCAACATGGAGCTGCACCTTGACCGCAAACTGGTGGAGAAGCGCACATTTCCGGCAATTGACATCAACAAGTCCGGAACCCGCAAGGAAGAGCTGCTGATAGAAAAGAGCTCCCTGAATCGGATATGGATTCTCCGCAAAATTATTCACCCGATGAACGTGGTCGACAGTATGGAGTTTTTGCTGGACAAGCTTTCAGAAGCGAAAACCAATCAGGCTTTTCTCGATTCAATGTCGAAATAGCTAAAAAATAGTTGCAAAAAATATTCATACTGGTTAAAGTCACACTTTACTGTTCATAACTGATCATGTTACGTCGTAAAGCACTATTGAAGGAGGAAAAGATGAAAGAAGGTATCCACCCAGAATATTCCGAAATTACCGTAAAGTGCCTGTGCGGTAATACATTCCTGACCCGTTCCACAAAGAAAGAGATCAGCACCGAGATTTGTTCAGCCTGTCATCCGTTTTACACCGGCAAGCAGAAACTTATTGACACTGCAGGTCGTGTTGAACGCTACAAAAAACGTTACGGCCAGGCTTGATCGATCGTTTTGTAGACTCTTGAGAGGGGCTTTGTCGCAAGGCAAATCCCCTTTTTTTTCTCCTGCCACTGTTTAAACAGGCGTATTCAGGAGCACTTACTACCAATCAGAGCATGCCAGTTTTTGAAATGACCATTGCTTAACCCTGAGCATGGCTCGAACAGGATACCATGAACGTCACCCTGATCGAACACACCCCCAACCCCGAACGTACCGTTGCGCTAGCAGCCCGCCTCTGTTACTCACCTACATCTATTGATGATTTGCGGGAAAAACTGGAGACGACCGATATTGAGTCTTTTCTAGACAAGATAATGTCGCTTGGGCACCACTCGGTGCTAGAACATGCCTCCTTCACATTCGGCATTGAAGGAATTTCACGCGTCACCACCCATCAATTGGTGCGCCACCGCATTGCCTCGTTTTCTCAGCAATCCCAGCGATATGTTTCCCACAAGGAGGAGTTTACCTCCATCATGCCTGACACAATCGCCGAAAATAATGAGGCACGGCAGATTTTTGCGTTTATGTCAGAAACGGTTCATAAAGCCTATGCGCAGCTGATCGAGATGGGGATTCCGGCTGAAGATGCTCGCTACATTCTTCCCAATGCCACCGAGACAAAAATTATCATGACCATGAACGCCCGGGAACTGCTGCACTTTTTTGCACTACGCTGCTGCCAACGTGCCCAGTGGGAGATCCGTGAGATGAGTATCGAAATGCTGCGAATAGTAAAAAGAATTGCACCGACTATATTCCGCCAGGCTGGCCCGGGATGCGTTGGCGGTCCGTGCCCTGAAGGAAAATTCTGCTGCGGGCAGACAGTTGAAGTACGGGAGTATTACCAGAATCTTGAATAAACTTTTTCCGACAAGCGGGATATGTCGCGACTGAACATACTGAAGAGGTACCATGGATAAGATACATGTAGGCGGCCAGGCGGTTATTGAAGGGGTCATGATGAGAGCCCCCCGTTCGGTTGCTATTGCGGTTCGCCGCCCTGACGGAGAGATTGTTGTAAAAAAAGAGTTGGCAATACCGCTCTCCGAGCGCTTTCCAGTCGTTAAACTGCCGATTGTTCGCGGTGCAGTTGCGCTGTTTACCTCGCTGATAATCGGTATAAAAGCCCTGAACTTTTCCGCCAACGAAGCAATGACGGAAGATGAGAAAAAAGAGGATACGAAAAAAAACGGCGGCAAAGAGGGGGGAAGTGAGCTTTCGTCATGGGCTATGGCCGGGACAATGTCCATCGCCTTCGGGTTTGGAATCTGTCTATTTTTTCTCTTTCCGCTTTACCTGACGAAGCTGTTGACGCCGGTCATCGGCGACAACAATGTCATATTTAACCTGGTAGATGGCGTTATCAGGGTTGCTGTTTTCCTCATCTACATCTGGGCCATTTCACGAATGGAAGATATCCAGCGGGTGTTCCAGTATCATGGCGCCGAGCACAAATCAATTTTTGCCTTTGAAGCAGGCGAACTTCTTTCCATAGAATCCGTCAGGAAATATCCACGTCTCCACCCGCGGTGCGGTACGAGCTTCCTCTTGATCGTCATGCTGGTCAGCATTGCCGTATTTTCCCTGATTCCCAAACTATGGCCGTTTTATCTCAAGGCCGGATCCCGGGTTATACTGCTGCCGATGATTGCCGGAATTTCCTACGAGTTTCTTAAATGGAGTGCCTCGCACGATACCCATCCGCTCGTTAAAATGGTGATCACCCCTGGGCTGGCACTGCAGCGACTGACAACTCGTGAACCGGATGACACCCAGATAGAGGTCGCTATTCGCGCCATGAATGAAGCGCTGGAGGTAAATGCAGGCTTCAAGGACGACCGGATAGTTGTGTAATTCCGGCCCCTCCAACCTGTCTCACCTATGCTCTCCTTTACAATCACCCACCACGACCACTGCCGCCGGTTGGAAAGTTATCTGCGGACTCTTATGCCGATGTCGCCATTCGGCTATGCCCGCAAGCTGATCAAGAACGGAGCAGCCAAGATGAATGGTGCTCCGTTGTCAGCAGATGTCCTTCTGCATCTCCATGACACGGTTACACTTAAAGAGAGTGCCGCAACGACAGCACACATTGCCGCGTCTCGACCTGATCTTGATATCCTCTACGAAGACAGCCTGATTCTTATTGCCGGCAAACCCTCAGGCCTGCCGATGCATCGTACCGCCGAGTGTGCGGTCAACCTGGTTGATGTCGGTCAGACCTACATGATCAATCGGGCGACACCCTGCAAATTATACCCGATCAACCGGCTCGACCGCGGAACATCGGGAGCGGTGATTCTGGCTAAAAGTTCCAGTTCTGCTGCCATTTATGGTCGACAGGTAAAAGAAATCGGTTTGGATAAACTCTATCTGGCACTCGCGTGGGGCACGTTACCACAGGGTGGCGTAATCAATGAGCCGCTGGACGGCAAGGAATCTGAAACCGGCTTCCAAACGCTTTTGGCAGGTGAAAACTGCACATTATTGGCCGTCACTCCGATCAGCGGACGGATGCATCAGATACGACGGCATCTGGCTTCGATCGGCCACCCAATAATGGGCGATAAACGCTATGGAGGCGGAGACGTGCCGGAGTTGCCCGGGTTTGCGCTGCATTCGTTCCGGACGGCACTGACTCTTGCAGACTCAAGCAAATTATCGGTATGTGCACCTCTACCGGAGGAAATACTTGATCTCTGTGCCCGACGGGGAATAGAACGAGAGAAGGTGCTGGAAACTGTGTACCGACGCGCATTGGGTGAACCGGAATTTATACCGCAGGAGGAACCATGAACGGGAAAACTGTTTTCATTACCGGCGCATCTGCCGGATTCGGCGCAGCCTGTGCGCGAATGTTTGCTGCGGGAGGAAACCGGCTGATTCTAACCGCACGGCGGATTGACCCGCTACAGCACCTACAGGAAGAGCTGTCGCCGCATGCTGAGATTCACATCATACCGTTAGATGTCTGTGACCGGGAAGCGGTACAGGGAGCAATAGAATCATTACCGGAACGTTTTCGCACCATCGATGTGCTGCTCAACAATGCCGGTCTCGCCCTCGGGCTTGAGCCCGCCCATCAGGTGAGTCTTGATGATTGGGATACAATGGTTGACACTAACATCAAGGGACTCATGTACTGTACACGATGTATACTTCCCGGCATGGTAGAGCGCAATCGTGGCCACATTATCAACATCAGCTCGACCGCCGGAGCCTGGCCCTACCCGGGCGGCAATGTATATGGCGGCACAAAAGCCTTTGTCACCCAGTTTTCCCGCAATCTGCGCTGCGATCTGCTTGGCACACGGGTACGGGTGTCCTGCATTCAGCCAGGCATGGCGGAAACCGAGTTTTCAAAAGTTCGTTTCAAAGGTGATGAGGCTCAGGCTGCCAATGTCTACCGCGGGACGGAACCGCTCACGGCAGAAGACATTGCCGAAACAGTGCGCTGGATAGTCAGTCAGCCGCCACATGTCAACATTAACACCTTGGAGCTGATGTCGATTGACCAGACCTGGGGACCGTTCGCAATTCACCGGGAACAGAAATAACTAACCGCAAGGATAACATCATGGCAAAAGAACTTTACGTTGGACATATCTCGGAACAGGCGACTGAAGAAGATCTTCGCAAACTTTTCGAAATCATGGGGGTTGTCACTTCAGTCCACCTGATTGTTGACGAACAAACCGGCGAATTCAAGCGCTGCGGCTACGTCCGCATGCTCTCCGAAGTCAATTTGAATGAGGTCGTTGAAACACTGGATGGCACCTATCTGATTGACCGCTGCATCGTCGTCAGTATTGCCAAGCCGCAGAAAGACCGCCCGGCAAAAACTCCCTACGTCAAGAGAAAGCCTTTGGCAAACGCCCGCCCCGCAAAGAGTGAAACGGCCGGCACTGCCGCTGCCCGGCCCGCCCCGGCAAAAAACACAAAGAGTGCGCGACCGGTAGTCAAAGAGAATGTCAAAACAGGGCGTTCATCCGCAGCAAAAGAAGCGGTTCGAAAATACCACCCCGCCGCTACAAAAGATGTATCACAGGGTGAGCGTCCGTCATCTCCTGCGAAACGTACCGGTCGTCCTATTGCCGCTAAACGACAGGGTGATAGCCCACGCCCACCAGCCAAAGGTCGCAGATAACGATCACACGGAGATATTGCTCCCTCACAACTGCGGGAGATGGTATCTCCGTGCACCTGCCAAGGAGCACACAATGAAACGTCTGAGCATTTTTTTGTTCCTGACCCTCATCCTGATGCCTACCCTCTCCATCTCCGCACAGCAGAAAAGAATTATTGCACCATCACGCATCACCGCCGTTACGGTCTACGCAGACCGCGCCCAGACGACCCGCAGCATTACCCTCCCCCTCACACCAGGAAACTATCTCATTATGTTCGACTCACTACCGACCCTGATTATGGATGATTCCATTCGGGTGGAAGGGACAGGTACTGCAGCGGCAACGATAACGGGGATTGAGGTAAAACGGGCGTTTCTGGAGGGAAGCGGTGAAAAGAAAGTGATGGAGCTGCAGGAGGAAATACGCGCCCTCGAGCGACGCTCCGCCGCTCTTGATGCCAGGAAAAGTGGCATAACAGCGCAAAAACTGTTTTTTGAATCGATCCGTGTCGCCTGGGGAGATCGCATTTCCAAAGAATTAGCTGTTGGACGCCCAACGTCTGCCGAACTGCAGGATGCAGCCACTTTTGTCGGCACCGGCATTACTAAAGCGGAAGAACAGAACCGTGAAATTGAGTTTGACAGCGCAGCGATCAAAGACAAAATCAATGCCTTACGCCGACAACAGAGAGAAGCAACAGGATCGGGGAAAAAAGAGTCAAAGACAGTCGAAGTGGCAGTCGAGATAGCCCGAGAAGGAACACTGAAACTTTCGCTACTTTCACTGACTTCCCAGGCGAACTGGGAGCCTTCGTATGATGTTCGTCTGGCGACCGACGCTAGAACGGCTGAACTAACCTTCCGGGCTACCGTGCACCAGCAGAGTGGGGAAGACTGGGACAATGTCGACCTGACACTCTCTACCGCACACCCCGCTGCCGGCGGTGCCCCGCCGGAATTATACCCATGGCTCATTTCCCTGTACCGACCGCAACCGATGATGCCGAAAACGATGCCCGCCGCTCCGACATTGATGTACAGCAGAGCTGGCAAAGCGGATATCATGCAAATGGAAAGTTCGGCGGCTGAAGAGGCACCGGCGGCATTTGCAACAGCGCAGGTCAATAACGAACAGACCTCTGTTTCCTTCCATGTTCCCCATACCCTTAATGTACCCTCTGACGGCTCCCGTCACGGTACCGTCGTATCTGTGGTACAACTGCCGGTCAGCATGGAATATCTGGCACTCCCCAAGCTCTCACCGTCTGTATTTCTCCGGTCGGAAATGACTAACAACGCCACCTACCCGCTCCTGCCGGGCAAAGTGGCCACCTTTGTCGGCACCAGTTATACCGGGAGTTCCCAGCTAAAAAAAGTCGCCAGCGGAGAAAGATTTGAACTGTTTTTCGGCAGTGATGATCAGGTGACGGTAAAACGGGAAGAGATCAAGCAGCAGAAAGAAGCGGGACTGTTTGGCAATAACAGGGTCAGATATCGCTACATGCTTGAACTGAACAATTTCCGTAATGATGCACTGACCATTACACTGCGCGATCAACTGCCAATTGCCGCCGATGAAGAAATCAAGATATCCCTTGAGGATCCATCACTCAAACCAGAAGAAATCAGGAATGATGGCACTATCACGTGGAAGACGCCACTTTCAGGTGGAGAAAAGAAAACCGTGACGTTCGGTATTCTGGTGGAATACCCGAAAGAACGGGAAATTACCGGTCTATGAATTCCGGCAGATACTTACGATAGTGCTGCTGATTCAGCTTCTGATTATGCCGTTATGTAACTGCGTGATGGATAAAAAAGTGCTGTCACAGATCCACATAATTGTACTCAGCGTTCGAAATACCCGGATGTGTGCGAACGAACCCCATAGATATCAGCGTAATAATTTCTAATATTGCATTGACGCTCACCCATTCCGGGTGATATCTTTTTAACGCAAGTACAATTTTCTCCAAATTTACCTGTGAAGGAACTTCCCATGAACTTAAATCGTTTTATCTGTCTCGCCATTTCAGCAAGCCTGTTCACCGGAAATGCCTATGCCGTAACCGGTGAAAGCTGGGAAGTTACCACCAAGACGGACATGCCCGGAATGCCGGCCGCAATGGGTGAAACAACCGTAACGATTTGTATTCAAAAAGGTGCTGAAAAAGACCCCAAACAGCTCATACAGTTGGAGAGCGGCTGCGAAATCACCAACCTCAAGACCACCGGTTCCAAAACCACCTGGAAGATGCGCTGCGATAAAAACGGCGATGTAATGACGGGCAGCGGTGAGGTAACTAACAGAGCTGACAGCTTTCGAGGCGTAACAAAGCTGTCGGGAACATCGTATGGCACAGCCGTTAACGTGACCGCTAACTATCAGGGTAAACGTATTGGCACAGCCTGCGATACAACGACGCCCCCGGCAGTTGCCGTCAAGGGTATGGAAAACATGAATGAGATGATGGGGTTGGCAAGCAAGCAGATGGCCAGCGCCATGGCCGAACAATGCGAAGTATCCAACTACAAACCGGCTGATCTGGTTTCAAACAGATTCTTCGGTCCCGCGGCCGCCTGCCCGGGTAAGGAGAAATTCGCGTGTAAAATTATCAGCAAGCATGTGTCAAAAAATGCTGCCGTCTATGTAAAACTTGCGAGGCATGACGACACATCAGACTATTCCATTGCCAAGGCCTGTGCTATTGACATGACTGCAACGACCGCGTCAATCTGCAAAATTGTTGACTCAGGCAACTATCAGGAACTTGCTGAATATTGTCCGGCTGAAGCAAAAGCATTCGAACCTGGACGTAGCGGCACGACCAATACCAGCACCACTTCCGACTCCCCCGTTAATTCCGTTATCGACGGAGCAAGAAAGCTGAAGGGGTTGTTCGGTTTCTAACATGATAGTTATATTTCAAGTTGCGCCCTGATCACTCTGGTGGTCAGGGCGCCCCCCCGATTATCATTCCACGAACAGATAATCACAATTCCCCTGCAACCACCGATGCATCCGGAAGCGCAGCAAAAACTCCTGCTGGTCACTTCGTGCCTGTGATGAGTCCACGATACACTGCCAGGCGCTAGAGAGATTGGGGTAAATCAAGCCACAATTCGCTTCTGGTCTTGTACATTCTCAGCCGGTTGACAACACTCTCCACCGGTGTCGCAAAAATTGTTTCGTAGATGAATTCATCGGCCAAAGGATCCATTGCAAAAGCAAGCTGCTCAGTTGTTATGCTGAATTGGGCATTGATCCCGTTGGTGTTACCCCGGGCATCGACCCGAAGCCACCGATCAAGGGAGGAAAGAAAGATCGCATTAAAACCGTGTAAGACCGGTTCGTTGTCGATCGGCGGATCCAGGCGCAACACCTGATAACAGAAACCGGCAGGAATATTGACGGCCCGAAGCAAGGCGCCAAGAAGATGGCTTTTGGCAAAACAGATGCCGGTGCCGTGATGAAGCACTTCGCTCGCCGTGCAGGTCACGACCTCGAGGCCGGCATCATTGGTATGAGGAATGGCGTCCCTCACCCATTCGTACAAGCAGCGGGCTTTGGCAACTTCGTCCGGCAATCCATGAGTAAGTTCCCGGGCCTTCTGCCAGACTTCCGGAGTCCGCCAGTCAATGATGGTATCGGAATCCAGGTATTCGCTGAGGTCATCAGATTCAGGATACATACGCTCCTCCCTTACCCAGTGTTGGTATCAGTCACACCGCCTGTAACACAAAACACTTCAGATATTCCGACTCCGGAAATGACAGTAATACCGGATGATCCGCCGCCTGTGAGCAGGTCTCCACCAACCGCACCTCCCGCCTGGCCAGCCGTGCCGCCTGAATCAGCATGTCGCGGAACGCTTCGCGCCCCATATGATACGAGCAGGAGCAGGTAATCAGGTAGCCACCCGGCTCGAGCAGTTCCAGTGCCCGGCGGTTGACCGTCAGATATCCCTTGGTCGCCTCGGCGATGTTCCTACGGCTTTTAACGAAGGCTGGTGGATCCATCACAATCACACCGAAACGTCTCCCTTCCTGATGAAGTGAGCGGAGTCGCTCAAACGCGTCGCATTCTTCAAATGTTACCCGGTCGGAGACGTTATTCAGTTTGGCGTGACTGCTCGCCTGTCCCACTGCTCGCTGCGATATATCCACCCCCACAACCGATGCAGCTCCGAATGATGCGGCGTGAATCGCCCAGCCGCCGGTATAACAGAAACAATCGAGTACATTCTTTCCGGCGCAGAATTCCCGCAACAGCAGATGGTTTTCTTTCTGGTCGAGAAAGCCTCCGGTCTTCTGACCGACACGCAGATCGACGTGAAATGAAAGTCCGTTTTCTTCCATCCTGACCTTTTCCGGTATTTCACCCCACAACAGCTCGACCTTTTCTTCAAGTCCTTCCAGCTTGCGGACGCTCACGTCATTACGGGCAATGATTCCCATCGGTGTAAAGACCTTTTGCAATACTGCAACAATCCGCTCGCGGCGAATGTCCATACCTGCCGAGAGAAACTGCAGAGAGAGGTAATCACCGTATTTGTCAACCACCAGGCCTGGCAGAAAGTCACTTTCACCGTAGACGGCCCTGAACGTGGACATAGCGGAATAGCGCGCCTGTCGAGTTGCCAGGGCAGCAGCAATGCGCCCTTCAAAGAACTCGCACGAATCGATGTCATCTTTCTGGCGCGATACAAGCCGGAACGCGATCAACGAGTGCGGGTTATAATGACCTCTACCGATGAATCCACCAGCAGCATCAAACAGTTCCGCTGCAATCCCGGCAGAACGTTCACCGACAACCTCGCGGATTTCGTTACTGAATACCCAGGGGTGGCCGGATTTGATACGGCGATCTTCATTTTTGTTAAGGGTGATTCTGGTCATGGTGGTTCCTCAATTTATCCGCAAAATTTGAATACTCGTATGCCATCAGGCTTGACAGGCATTTCCTTGTACACCATTATGCCTCGAATTACTTCCATAAACAGTTAAGGAACATCTGTGATTGAAGCGAAGATACTGATCATGTTTTTTTCCACCTCACTCCTGCTGGCCCTCTCACCCGGGCCGGACAACCTCTTTGTCATGACCCAGGCCGCCCAGCAGGGACGAAAGGCAGGCTTACTGGTCACGCTCGGACTCTGCAGCGGGCTGCTGTTTCACACGGCAGCGGTAACGTTCGGACTGGCGGCACTGTTTAAAGCATCGGCAGTGGCATTTACTGCACTGAAATGTGTCGGGGCAGGCTACCTGCTCTACCTGGCGATACTCTCATTCCGGGCCGGGAGGACGATCGGCCCGGCAGCAGCAGCCGCTCTCCTCTCCCCCGCATCTCTCTACCGTCGCGGCGTCATTATGAATATTACCAATCCCAAAGTGTCAATCTTTTTTCTTGCGTTTCTACCGCAGTTTGCTGACCCGGGGAATGGCCCTCTGGGCCCACAGTTTCTGCTTTTGGGAGGTATTTTCATCATCGCTACGATCATCGTATTCGGTGGGATTAGCATCCTCGCCGGACTTTTCGGCGAACATTTTCGCCAATCAGCATTTGCGCAAAAAATACTTAACCGCGCTGCCGGCACCATTTTTACCGGACTGGCCTTAAAGCTGGCTCTGGCGCAACGCTGATGGCACCGGCAACCCTCTACATAATAGCCACTCCGATCGGCAATCTGGAAGATATCACCTACCGGGCAGTGAGAATTCTTGGTGAGGTTGACCTGATCGCCGCTGAGGACACCCGGCACTCGCTCAAACTGCTCAGCCATTTCGGCATTTCCAAACCATTGACCTCCTATTTTGATCACAATCAGCAGATCAAAGGCGAGCGCATTCTGAATGCACTTCGTCAGGGAAAATCGGTGGCGCTTATATCTGACGCCGGTACCCCCTGCATCTCGGACCCCGGCTACCAACTGGTGCGTGATGCCGTTGCCGAAAACATTCCGGTTGTTCCGGTGCCGGGTGCCTGTGCCGCCGTTGCCGCTCTTTCAGCCTCGGGACTGCCGACCGACAGTTTTACCTTTGCCGGTTTCCCCCCCTCCCGTCAGGGAAAACGCCGTACCTTTCTTATCGGTATGAACGCCCTGCCCGGCACGCTGGTGCTGTATGAAGCTCCTCACCGCCTGATTGACACGCTGAGTGATATTCGCGAAGTGCTGGGAGAACGACAGGTGATCGTGGCACGGGAGCTTACCAAAATGTTTGAGGAGTGCATTCGCGGTACCGTTTCAGAGGTTATCACAGCAGTATCGCACGTTGTCGTGCGTGGTGAAGTGGTTCTGCTCGTCGCGCCTGGTGAGGTGGTGCCTTTGGAGTGTGAGCCGCTGGCGGAGGTGCTGAGCCGTTTGATGGCCGATGGAAATCTTTCAATCAAGGATATCGCAAAGCAGGCAGCAGCAGTATCAGGGATTTCCCGCAGTGAAGCCTATGCTGAGGCTCTGAGATTAAAAAACGAACATAATTGAGCTTAAATCATGGAGTATCAGCAGTATAGTGTGATATAGAGTAGCAATCAGTTATTAGAATGTGGAGCGAACCATGAAGATCTGTATTTTTGGTGCCGGGTACGTTGGGTTGGTGGCCGCCGCCTGTTTTGCCGAAAGCGGCAACAGCGTCATTGCCGTCGATATTGACCACACCCGCATAGATAACCTGAAGCAGGGTATCATCCCGATCTACGAACCGGGTCTCAAGGAAATGATTCTACGCAATCAGAGCGAAGGGCGGCTCTCCTTTAGCGTTGATATGGAGGAGGCGGTAAAGACCTCTCTTGTTTGCTTTATCGCCGTAGGTACGCCGCCAGGTGAAGACGGCTCTGCAGACCTGCAATATGTCCTCAGTGTTGCGCGAGGTATCGGCCGCTCCATGAGCGGCTTTAAAATAATCGTCGATAAATCCACCGTTCCGGTCGGCACTGCCGATAAAGTTCGCAGCGCGATTCAGGAGGAGTTGACGGGGCGTGAAGTAGACCTCGAATTTGATGTCGTCTCAAACCCGGAATTCCTCAAAGAAGGCGCCGCCATCGACGACTTCATGAAACCGGACCGGGTCGTTATCGGCTGCGATAACGTCCGTACCGCCGAAATCATGAAAGAGCTGTATGATCCCTTCATGCGCAAACAGAACCGCATGATTGTCATGGATGTACGCAGCGCCGAAATGACCAAATACGCCGCCAACGCCATGCTCGCCACCCGCATCTCCTTCATGAACCAGATAGCCGGGCTCTGCGAACGGATGGGCGCCGATGTCATGGCCGTCCGTGAGGGAATCGGATCCGACTCCCGCATCGGCTACGACTTCCTCTTTCCCGGCCCCGGCTACGGCGGGTCCTGCTTTCCCAAGGATGTCAAAGCGCTCATACGAACCGCTGAAGAAGTAAACTACGACTTCCTGCTGCTGAAAGCGGTAGAAGAGGTAAACGAACTGCAGAAAGATGTCATGGCTGCCAAATTGATCTCACTGCTTGGCACACCGGATCAGGAGCAGCCGCTTACCGGCCGTACCATCGCCTGCTGGGGGCTCTCGTTCAAACCCCGCACCGATGACATGCGCGAAGCTCCGGCCATTACGATTATTGAGCATCTGCTGGCAGCAGGAGCAGTCGTGCGTGCCCACGATCCCGAAGCCATCAGGGAAGCCAGAAAAATCTTTGGCGACCGCATCGAATACAGCAACAACCAGTATGACATTCTGGACGGAGCCGATGCCCTGGCGGTCATCACCGACTGGAGTGAATATCGCAACCCGGATTTCGACCGGATCAAAAATGCACTCAGATCACCGAATATTGTTGACGGTCGCAATCTGTACAAACCGGGCCGCATGGTAACAGGCGGTTTTACTTATGTACCGCTCGGCCGCTGCAGCGGCGGCACCTGTGGAGGGATAAAATAATATGCGCATACTGGTAACCGGCGGTGCCGGATTCGTCGGCTCACATCTGTGTGAACGCCTCCTGAATGAAGGACATGACGTAATCTGCCTTGACAACTTCTTCACCGGCAGCAAAAATAACATCATTCACCTCATGGACAGCCATCATTTTGAACTCGTCCGCCACGACATCACTGAGCCGATCCTGCTGGAAGTGGACCGGATCTATAATCTGGCATGCCCCGCCTCTCCGGTGCATTATCAGTTCAACCCGGTCAAAACGATCAAAACCAGCGTCATGGGCACAATCAACATGCTGGGACTGGCAAAGCGGGTCAAAGCCAGAATTTTGCAGGCATCTACCTCGGAAGTCTACGGAGACCCCCACGTCCATCCACAGACGGAAGATTACTGGGGCAACGTCAACCCCATCGGTATACGCAGTTGCTATGATGAAGGAAAACGGGTAGCCGAAACCCTGATGATGGATTATCACCGTCAGAATAATGTAGACATCCGCATCATCCGCATCTTCAACACCTATGGACCCCGCATGGCCGAAAATGATGGCCGCGTTGTATCAAACTTCATCCTCCAGGCGCTCCGCAACGAAGACATAACAGTCTACGGTACCGGCTCGCAGACCCGCTCCTTCTGCTACGTATCAGACCTTGTAGAAGGAATGATCCGCATGATGGAATGCGACGGATTTATCGGACCGGTAAACCTTGGTAATCCGGTAGAAAATACAATCCTTGAGTTTGCTGAAAAAATCATTACAATAACTGACTCGAAGTCGAAGATTATTTTTCATCCGCTGCCGCAGGATGACCCGAAACAGCGTCAGCCGGATATATCGCTTGCAACGAAAAAACTGTCGTGGGGGCCATCCATTGCTCTGAATGACGGCCTTAAAGCAACGGTAGACTACTTCTCTGATCGGATCAGGAAAGGGTAAATGTTCAACCTCCCCCTTCAAAAAAGGATGTATGTCATTCCGGCTGGGTGCCTGGCGTTTATCCTCTTCTTCACCGTTTTCGGTGACAAGGGTCTGTTGCGCATTTTTGAACTGCGGCAGGACAAGAGTAAAATTGAAGCACGACTGGCTGACAGTCGGGCTGACAATGAAAAAATGAAGCGCGAGATTATTGCCCTCAAATCAGATCGCCGTTACCTTGAAAGCATTGCTCGCAGGGATTTCGGTCTTGTGCGCAGCAACGAAGTCATCTACCAGTTCCCACAGGAAAAGAAACAGCCGTAATCACGTGAAGGAGTCTCCCATGTCACGTCAAAACTGCGCCGTTTGCGCCTGGCGCGAAACCTGTTCCAAACGTTTTTCCATTCCTGACAACGGTGCTCGATGCCCTGATTTTTCACGTGACATCCGCATAAAAGACGTTGAAGAGAATGCAACCTTACCTGACCAGAAAGAACAAACCAAAAAATGATGCGAAATAGAATAGCCCCCTTGCTCGAATCTGCACTCATAAAAGCCCACGCAGCCCAGGAATTGACGACATCCCCGTTGCCACCTATTATCATCGGCCATCCGGCTAACCCGGATCATGGAGATTTTTCCTGCAACATCGCCATGCAACTGGCAAAGGGTGAACGGAAAGCACCACGCCAGGTGGCTGAGATTATCATAAGACATCTCAGCGATGGCGATGGACTTCTCGCAAAAAGCGAAATAGCCGGCCCCGGCTTTATCAATCTGTTCGTGTCTCAGGCAGCGTGGCAAGCGGCCCTTCTTGAAATTGAGACTGAAGGGGAGCGATATGGACATACAACGAGCGGAGGCAAAAAGAAAGTTCAGGTTGAGTTTGTCAGCGCCAACCCGACAGGACCGCTCCATATCGGCCATGGCCGCGGTGCGGCAATCGGCGACACTCTCTGCCGCGTGCTTGACGCTGCAGGATGGGATGTCACCCGCGAGTTCTATTACAACGATGCCGGTGTTCAGATCAGCAACCTCGCCCTTTCTGTACAGCTGCGCTGCCTGGGAATTGAACCGGATGACCCGCGTTGGCCGGATGGGGGGTATCAGGGAGAGTATATCAGGGAGGTAGCCAGGGCCTATCTGGCCCGCGAAACGGTTGCAGCGACCGACCAGCATACAACCGCCTGCGGCGACCCTGAAAACCTCGAAGACATTCGCCACTTTGCTGTTGCCTGGCTGCGCCGCGAACAGGATCTTGATCTTGAAGCCTTTGATGTCACGTTTGATGTCTATACTCTGGAATCAGCACTTTACAGTGAAGGACGTGTTGACGCGGTTGTCAAAAAACTGATCGCAAATGGTCATGCCTACGAGCAGGATAACGCACTTTGGCTCCGATCCACTGATTTTGGTGATGACAAGGATCGCGTCATGCGCAAGGCTGACGGAAGTTACACCTATTTTGTGCCGGATGTCGCCTATCACCAGGCCAAATGGGAACGAGGCTTTACCCGGGTTATAAACGAGCAGGGCTCTGACCACCACAGCACCGTTACCCGCGTCCGTGCCGGGCTGCAAGCCCTTGATATCGGTATACCGCAGGACTGGCCCGAGTATGTCCTGCACCAGATGGTGACGGTCATGCGCGGCGGCGAAGAGGTCAAAATCTCCAAGCGAGCCGGCAGCTATGTCACCCTGCGGGACCTGATTGACGAAGTCGGTTGTGACGCCACCCGCTTCTTTTTTCTGATGCGCAAGCCGGATGCCCAATTGGTATTTGACATAGATCTGGCTAAACAGCAGACAAACGAGAACCCGGTGTATTATGTCCAGTACGCCCACGCACGAATCTGCAGTATTTTTGAAAATGCCGCCGAGAAAGGGTTCACCGCACCCGCAGCACCGAAAGCGGCCGATCTTGCGTGTCTCTCTACAACTGAAGATCTGCAGATGATTAAGCTCCTGACGGCACTCCCCGATACGGTTGATGACTGCGCGGTTCATTTTGAACCGCATCGTTTAACCTACTTCTTAAGTGAATTGGCCAGCTGTTTTCATAGTTTCTACAACAAAAATCGTGTTATCAATGAAGACAAAAAACTGACTGAGGCCCGGCTCTACCTACTGAAACGCACCGCTCAGACTCTGAAAAATGCCCTCACCATTTTGGGCATATCAGCACCAGAACGGATGTAGCGGAGGCCACCATGCGTATTGATTACAGTGAACCAAAAAAATCATGCAGCACACCCCAGCCGAGCCAGAATCGGCCCCGAAGAGAATCTTCCGGAGGTGTACTGATCGTCGCCCTCATATCCGGCACTATCTGCCTTGGGATAGGCTTTGTCAGCGGCTGGATGTTGTCTCAACGATCTGCAAAAAGCGCCTTTAAGGCCGCAATGGAACAGCAAAGCCTGGAAAACTCACCGCAGCCGGTAAAAGCACAACCACTGCCGCAACAGCCAACAACTCCCAAAAGCGCACCACAACCGAACCCTGGGAGTTCACAGCAACCGGCGGAATCAGCCGCTGCACAGCCGATTGCCGAGCCGCCCCTCAGCTTTTATAAGACTCTACCCAGTGGCCAGAAGAATAATGTCATGGGTAGCGGTATTAACTTAAAGGGAGAGAAACCGGCAAAACAACCGCTTCAAGCCGCCATGCCTACTAACGTAATCAGGCCGGCGCCACCAGAAACCGTCGAAAACATTCAAAAGCAGCCGTCCCAGACAGCTCCTGCAAAGTCGGCACCGCGTCAGGATACAAGCGGTCTTACCGTTCAGGTCGCATCATACAGTCTCAAATCAGAAGCTGAAACGATGCGGGGTAAGCTGTCCGCAAAAGGATATAATGTCAACATTGTCGAATCCCATCAGGGTGACAAAGGAACGTGGTATCGAGTACGTGTTGGCAAGCATTTAGACCCGGAGGCGGCAAAAGAACTGGCGGCAAAACTTGGTAAAGGAGCAATTGCAATCCCCGACAAGGACTGACGGTTGATTGTAATTCAAATATAATTGCGCTCTATCGTATTATTATATTGACAACAGCTTCCGTTGCCTGCTATAAGTTGGGTCCACTTGTCGCGGGGTGGAGCAGTCTGGTAGCTCGTCGGGCTCATAACCCGAAGGTCACAGGTTCAAATCCTGTCCCCGCAACCAATAAATTCAAGGACTTACCACTTCGGTAAGTCCTTTTTTGATTTGATTGTGCTAATTTTGCGCTTATGGCTTCATTATGTCATTCAGCATGTTTACTGCACTTGAGCAGTGTTTAGGAGACAGGTACGCGATAGCGGATGCGCTGTTCCTTTTCCGGCTTGGGGAGCCGAATAGTGAGGATCCCGTGCTTGAGATCAGCTGTAATCAACTTCTCATCTATTTCGTACGGCAACCGGACAGTGCGGGAAAAACTGCCGTGCCTGCGCTCTGAAATAACATGCCCGTCCCCACCCTCGCGTTCACGTACAATTTTCTTTTCTCCATGTATTGTCAACCGCCTGCCGGCAAACTCAACAGAAATGTCATCACTATCCAGCCCAGGCACTTCAGCCCTGACAACAAGCCCTTCAGTGGTTTCATACATGTCCAGCAGCGGACCTCCAACCTCCATGAATGCCGGAAGGGTATCGGCTGTTATCCTTTCTGGTGACTGCTCCTGTTTCTTCCACGGCACCAGTTTGTTCAGGAAATGGCCGACTTTGTCGTGTACCCGCTCCAACGCCTCGCTCCATTTTTCAGGCAACAGGTTAGACATTGTGATCACCTCCCGTAAGCGCCCCTTCCCCTAACCCACCTGAACCGATATTCGTCTTGGTTTTGCTACTTCCGCCTTAGGCACCTTCAGTGTCAGTATGCCATTTACATACTCCGCCCTGGCCTTTTCGTGGTCGAGGCTTTCAGGTATCGTGAACTGACGGTAGTAATTTGCAAGTTCGAATTCACGATAGGCAGAGGTTCCCGGCATGCTGTGCTGTGCCGGTGCGCTGATTGTCAAGATGCCTTTTTCGACGTTAACATCAAGGGCTTCTTTAGATGCCCCGGGAATATCTGCAGTAAGGACGAGGCCTTCTTCGGTCTCGATTATATTCACTGCCGGGCGAATAAATTTCTCGTCCGACCGGGTCTCTTCCCGTGCTTGAACATTCCTTTCATCATTTCTTTCAGTCAAGCTGTTTGCTGCCATGACAATTACCTCCTTTTCGAATGAGTTGATTTGTTACGAAAGTCTGATTTCGATTTTTTTCGGTTTGGCGTGTTCAGCCTTAGCCAGAGCTATCTGCATGATACCGTCTTTGCATTGGGCAGAAACTTTTTCTGGATCAATGTCGACCGGTAACTCCAGCGTGCGAGAGAACGTGCCGGACCCGAGTTCCGAGCGATGTACTATCTGGCCTTCTGATTCGACAAACGGTTTGCGCTCGCCGCTGATAGTGACAGTGTTCCGCAACACGGAGAGATTAACATCCTTTGGGTTTACACCGGGCACCAATGCCTCAATGTAGACATGCCCATCGTCCTCACTGAAGTTGACCATCGGAAAACGACGGGTTGTTACCGGAGAAAGGAACGTCGGGCCAAACGGCCTGCTGTAACCAGCGCCACGAAACGCTTCATCAATTTCCCTTCTTAGAGTGTCCAGTTCTTTGAATACATCCCAGGTTGCCATGTGAATTACCTCCTTTCGTTGTGTGTTTCTGGCATATGGATAAGCAGCTTTTTTTAAAAATCAAGGGGGCGGGTAATTATTTTTATTTGCAGTTAACATAATAGTATTGTTGATAATAATAGAGTTTCCCCCTTGATTTTACTACTAATAGTTGCTACAATTCTGGCAGTCTAATGATGAGAGTGCTAATGCAAATCAAATTCAAACTCGAGGTGCGTTATGGTCGCCAATTACCCGGTTGCTTCTGACAGCCTGACGCTGTATTTGGCTGAAATCAGACAATTTAAAATTCTCAGTGAAGATGAAGAGCGTTTCCATGCGGTGAAACTGTTTGAGGGAAAGAATCTGGAATCGGCGCATACACTCATTACTTCTAATCTTAGGTATGTTGTAAAAGTGGCGTCAGAATACCGTCATTATGGCCTCAAGATGCTGGACCTGATTCAGGAGGGAAACATCGGACTGATGGTGGCTGTACGGAAGTTCAACCCATACAAAGGCGTACGCCTTATCTCATATGCCGTATGGTGGATTCGAGCCTATATCCAAAATTACATTCTTTCCGCGTGGAGTCTGGTGAAAATCGGAACGACCCAGGCACAACGGAAACTGTTCTATGGATTGCGCAAAGCAAAGGAAAAGCTCATTCAGATGACGGGGCATGAACCGGATATTGCCGGCACAGCACAAATGCTGCAGGTTTCTGGTCAGGATGTGACTGATATGGAACAGCGCATGAAAAGAGAAGTTTCACTAGACGACCATGTTGGCATGAGTGACGACATAACGCTTCTTGAGACCATTGCGGACGAACGAATGAATCAGGAGGAACTGCTTGCTGCATATCAACGGGAGCAGGACCTGAAACTTCTTCTCAATAATGCTTTGGAAGGATTGACCACGAAGGAACGCTTTATAATTGAGCATAGGGTGGCATGTGATACCCCCCTTACGCTTCAGGATATAGCAGATCATTTTCAGATATCGCGCGAACGGATACGGCAGATTGAAGAACGTGCCTTGTTAAAATTAAGAAGCCTGATTCCTAAGGAGCTAGTATATTGTGGGTAATACGTCTCTTTGCTGACTGAACATTGCACCTTGGACTGCACCCTAAAAGGCTTGACAACAACAAAAACATAGGCTATATATGCCATCCGATTTACGGGTAGCGATTTTTATTTCAACTGATTGTTGTTATCCGGCGGCGGGCATGAGGATGGCGCTCATAACCCGGTGGTTACAGGTTCAGACCCTGTTCCCGCAACCAAAAATGATTGCCCCTTCGGTACAGCAACCTGAGGGGCATTTTCAAATGGCTGTGTAGCTCAGTTGGCTAGAGCAAGCGACTCATATTCGCTAGGTCCGGAGTTCAAATCTCTGCACAGCCACCAAACAATAAAGGCCCTGATTAACTTCAGGGCCTTTATTATTTTAAGCTTACAGATGAAACTCATGGTGGCACCGGCAACCAACACTATCAGTTCAGACCCCACACACTTCAGGAGTCCATCATACTGCATCTTCCCGACAGGTATTAAAGCTTTATACACTCGACAAAATCGCATTAAAACGCATAACCACCTATAATTGCATGACATATATTCTTCAAGTAAAACTGTAGTATGACAATTCCATACAACTGTCACCCCATTTTACACAATATTTTGTTGCGCGAGCGGAACCAAAATAAATACTTGTTTATTATCGGCATGTTACCGGAAATATAAGTAAAACATTCAACTTGGCATCAGCAATGCAATTACATTTACAACAGCAATTAAATTCAACAACAAATTGAAATAGGAGGATGTCATGAGAGCACTTATTACCACCATTGCAGGAACATTGGCACCGGTAACGGCATTTGCAGCCAGTGGGTTACGTGAAGATAACAGCGGCATCTTTGTTTGGATATTCCTGGGATTCTGCGCCCTGATAGTCGTAGCACAGATTGTACCGGCACTACTGCTGATGACCGGAATGGTTAAAGGTGTTGTGGCTGCTGTGAAGGAAGAAAAAGTTGAAGCTAAGAGTTAGTCTCGGAAGAGTAGTTGAACAGGCAGGCATGTGAAAGGCCATCTCAGTTTTTGGGTGGCCTTTCTATATGGATATCGGTAAGCAGCCGGACGTTTCAGCAGGTACTCACGGGAATCCCGGATTTTATTGCGGGGCGGATTCAGGCTTCGCCAGACCGCTATTTTTTACGATATACCGGCCACAATACGACGGATTATGCTCATTCCGGCCTGAAAAATACCAACTCAGTCCGCATAAACAATGGCGATTCCTCCGATTATGTCGATGCGACAGTTGAGTCATAATAAAAAGCCCACCAATTAATCGGTGGGCCTCTCTCTTCATCACATATTTGATTACCTTTTAGGTTTTTCCCGATCATGTACTTTCGACCGGAATACTCTCAAAAACTATGTCCGATTCCACATGGTGGAGTCTCGTCTGTCAATAGTAAGCCCTCCTTTGTGTGATTTATACTGCCTTCCAACTGATTTCAGTATAGACCATAAAAAATTAAAAAACAGTCTGTTGAAAATTATTTATAGCGAGTATACTTCGTCAGTTGTATAGACACCTCGCATATATTTCCCACAAATCACCTTACAATTATCGTATTGCCTCTTTACTACCAGGGTGAAACAACCGAGACAGTAACTTCGGGAGGATACATCCTTTCCACAAAAAGTGTGGATAACCCTGTTGAAGAGGTGGATAACTTTCAAAATTGTCATATGTAATCCGGTGCTTTATCGGTTTGCATAGTGAATAAGCACTGGTCATAACTACCTGTAATTACGTGTCAATATATATTTTTAACGATACAGAAATATGTTTCAAATCGTGGAAATATTAATTTCCTAAAAAATAGGCAGTGAGTCGATAACTATCAGATAAGCTAGTCAATTGGGGCTATACCCTATAGATTTGCTGCTTCCTGCCTAAATGCATTCAACTGGAAATATTTGAAACGCAATATGTTATATGAAGACATTTTATCGCAACTAATTTGCACAGAATGGTATCACCTTATACTGCTTATATATTACAGTTGCGATACGAATCCTGTCATGATATCTGTCTTCTCTCACGCTCCCTGATGTAGTTTTATACATAAAATCAGGTAAATCTATCCATATTGTGAGAGGTTGGCCATGTCGCCATATACACAATGGTCACACTTTCGCACCAGCTTCCAATTCAAGCTTTTCTTCATTTTCACACTTCTAACCTTCCTGATCGCCTGCCTGCTGTGCAGCATGTATATTATCAGCGAACGTCAATCGTACCACCATGAAGCCTCAGAGCAACTGCAGTTACGGGCACTGCGCCTGGCAGATGCCGTACGAATACCGCTGTATGCTGATGACCGCGAGATGCTGAAAATGATCGCCAAGGAAATGGTCACAACACCGGAAATCAGAACGGTTTCAGTTAGTTCAGCTGATGGCACCGTCCTGGTCGAAGTCCACTCCACGAACCACTCACCAGACCCTCCAGAATCATCCGAGACTATCGAACAATCAGCTGAAGTTCGCGGTGACCCGTTTATGGATTCTTTAGAGGCGGCCCTAACCGGTACCAACAACAAGACCACAACAGACCTGCTCGGCACCGTACGAATTGAGCGGAGCACCGAGGACCTTTCACTCGCCGTCCGGAAAGCTGTCATTATCTCGGTCAGTGCAGCCATTGTCTTCTGGCTTTCGGTCTCAGGGTGCAGCTATCTGGTACTTCGGAAACTGACCCGTTCATTCAACGTTCTTATGAACGGCATCCAGACCATGCAGGACGGCAACTTTACCTCCAGAATCGAAATTGACTCCGATGACGAACCCAGCAGGGCGGCTCAGGCCATCAACAAACTGGCAAATGCCTTACAGGAGCGTAACGAGGACAATACCCGCCTCCAGACAGAACGGCTGGATTTTGAACGTCAGATGTTTCAGGCACAGAAACTGGAGAGCCTGGGAGTTATGGCGAGTGGAATCGCACACGACTTCAACAATTTGCTGCAATCAATTCAAGGCAATATTGAATTGGCCGCCTTGAATCTTGATCGAAATTCAGCAGCTCAACAATATATAAGCCAGGCCATGAACTCGGCCTCACGTGCCGCCCTGCTTGCCGGTATGATGCTGACCTATGTAGGCAAGGGGACCGTCACTAAAAAGCCACTGAACCTCAATACAATGGTCAGGGAAAATGCTGATATGCTGCGGACTGCCGCCTCTTCGGCGGTGAGAATGGAATTGCACCTTTCAACAGACCTTCCAATCATCCTGGCCGATGAAGCGCATATTCAACAGGTTGTTATGAATTTAATCTCAAATGCAGCAGAGTCCATCGTTGAGCAACCTGGCATTGTCAGTATATCAACCGGTGTCCAGGATTACGATCCCGACTATCTTGCCGGAAGCGTGCTTGAAGATAAGCCTGATGCGGGACGCTTTATCTTTGTTGAGGTGAGCGACAATGGCTGCGGCATGAGTGAAGAAACCCAGAAGCGCCTTTTCGACCCATTCTTTACGACGAAATTTACCGGTCGTGGTCTCGGGATGTCTGCCGTTATGGGAATAATGAGAACCCATAATGGTGCGTTGTTTGTGAAGAGTGAGTCCGGCTGCGGCACAACCTTCAGGGCATTGTTTCCAGCTCCTGAATTAGCACCTGAAGATGTACTGCAAGTACCGGACGCACTCACTTCGCCGGAACCCACTGGGATCTCTGAAAAACCGCTTTCCGGTATGGTTCTGGTAGTTGATGATGAAAAATCTGTCCTCAGGGTCTGTACAAAAATGGTAGCTCTCTGCGGCTTTACGGTTATTGCAGCCTGTGACGGTATTGATGCGGTCACCAAATTCAGAGAACATGCCGACCAAATTGCTGTTGTTCTGTTGGACCTGACCATGCCGAATATGGATGGACTGATAGCCATGAGGGAAATACGGGGTATAAGACCGGATTGCAGGGTAATACTTGCCAGCGGATTCAATGAAGAGGAGATGAGTTCCCGCATGGACGCCCATACCCCTTCAGGATTTATTCGCAAACCGTATAACATGAAAGAACTTAAGGCTGAATTGAGTAGAGTAATGATGAGTTCCTGAGACTTATTCAGCGTAACTTGCTTTGACAAATACTTTCTTTCGTGCTATACGGAACACTCTTTAAGACGCCCTGACTGTTTTCAGGGCGTTTTTTCTTTACACTTTGGGGGGGGATAGAACGTGATTCAGATAGATTTTGACAAAATGGGCGGGCTGATACCAGCGGTCATCCAGGATTACGAAAACGGTGACGTTCTGATGGTGGCGTTTATGGATAAAAAAACCCTTGATTTGACGTTGAAGGACGGTAAGACCTGGTTCTTCAGCCGCACTCGCAACAAGTACTGGATGAAGGGTGAAGAGTCCGGCAACACCCAAGAGGTGATGGAAGTCCTGACCGACTGTGACGCGGATACCGTTGTCATCAAGGTAAAGCAGAACGGCCCGGCCGCCTGCCATACCGGCAACAGAAGCTGTTTTTATGTCAAATGGGAAGACGGCCAGTGGGTGGAGCACTCAAAACCGCTGTTTGACCCAAACGAAGTCTATAAAAAAGCGTAACGAAGGGAGAGGGATTCCATGTCAAATATTCTGAATTTCGGCATTCCCAAGGGAAGCCTTGAGGAAGCGACTGTCGGCCTGTTCAAAAAAGCCGGTTGGCAGATAAGCATCTCCTCCCGCAGCTACTTTCCCGGTGTTGACGACACCGAAATGAACTGCAAACTGATTCGTCCTCAGGAGATGGCTCGCTATGTTGAGCGCCAGACGATCGATGCCGGGATTGCCGGACGTGACTGGGTCAGGGAAAATGACTCCGATGTAGTTGAAGTGTGTGAAATGGTCTACTCGAAAGTTTCACGACGCCCTGCCCGCTGGGTATTGGTGGTCAATGCAGATTCAACAGTGCAGAAACCGGAAGATCTTCACGGAGCAACTATTTCCACTGAACTGGTTGGGTTTACCAAGCGTTATTTTGCGGAGCGCAACATCCCGGTCAATGTCGAATTCTCCTGGGGTGCCACCGAAGCAAAGGTTGTCGACGGGCTCTGCGACGCCATTGTCGAAGTAACCGAAACCGGCTCCACCATAAAAGCAAACGGATTGCGCATAGTCTGCGAACTGATGGAATCGGTGCCGGTGTTGCTGGCGAGCAAGGCAGCATGGGCAGATCCATGGAAGCGGGCAAAGATTGACCAGATTGCAACACTGCTGAAGTCATCACTTGCAGCAGAAGGGATGGTCGGCTTGAAAATGAACGCGCCGGCAACAACGGTCGATGCGATAACACAGTTGCTTCCAAGCCTGAAAAATCCAACCGTGTCTCATCTCTACAACTCTGATTGGCTCTCTATCGAAAGCATCCTGTCGGAAAAAGAAGTTCGCAGAGTCGTACCGGAACTCATCAAGCTGGGCGCCGAGGGCATCATAGAGTATCCGCTGAACAAGATTATTTAGCAAAGCAGCAGAAACACGTAATAACGGGCCTGGATTTTTGAAATCCGGCCCGTTTTTTATGGTTTGAACGACTCGGAGTATGAGCTGGTTACGCCAGTGTACTTAGCAGAGTACTGACACCGTGGTTGTCGGAAGGCATGCCGGCATCGTGGAGAAAATCCTTGAACAACGGGTTCAGCGCATGCTGAAACACTTTTAAATCATCTTTCAGGGTGAAGGTGCCCACGCCGCTGGCGTTGGTTGCCGCACCATCCGGCGCCTTGGCGATGAGCGAAAAACTGAAACTGGTGCTGGTCAACTCAGCCGAACTGCCGGCAAAACTGAAATTATAGCCACCAGCCCCACTGTTTAGGGAGAAGGCACTTGCGTTGGCAGAAGCATGGATCACCTGCAGATCCAAAGCAAAAGTGAGCGTGGCACCATCCAAGGTGGTAACTGATCCATCAAGTGAAAAAGTGCTGGACTCGACAGAAAGACTGCTCTGCTGGACCGAGAGTGATGACTGCGAACCGGCAGGCGCAGAAGCAGTGGCGATACCCGCTGCAGGTGCTGCGACCACAGGGACAGTCTGCTGCAGATCAGAGATCTGCGTACCGCTGATCTGTTCAATCAATGACGTGAGGAAATCGAAGAGGGCATTGTCTTTCCGACCATGATGCGCATTATTTACCTGATCGACAGAGTGCTCTTCATCGTGATGCCGGTCGTTCTGCCGCGCCTCGCGGGAAAGTTCAATCCGGTCACGAAGTTGCGCCAACAAGTGAGGCGAGCCATTTGAAGGCAATTGCGTAAAATTTTGCTTGCGATAGTCCAGGTCGGAGCGATGAAGTGACGGTGTAATTGTCAACTGCATAGAGTGGCCTCGCATTTCTTGACTAAAGTAGTTTTACAATCCGGTTATCTTCTCGGCAGTTTTCTCCGGGAACTTTATAAAATACTGTTCTTATTTTTTTGAATCACTGAAGCGAAACAGAGCGTGGTTTTTTATTTGGGGAGCGTTTCATAATGGGGTATACTCCCCGCCCGTAGTGAGGCAGAAACCCTGCCAACACAATCTAAAGAGAGACGCTGCCGGTACCATGGCAGCGATTGGAAATCAACCGTATGATGATGGACAAGATAGAAGAATTGGAGCGACGTTATCAGGAACTGGAAGCGCTGCTGTCCGACCCGACCGTAATATCCAACCAACCTGAGTTCCGCAAACTCTCCCGTGAACATTCCGACCTGAGCGCACTTGTTGCGGCCTATCGCCGCTACCGGAAAGTACTGACGGACATTTCCGACAATCAGGAACTGCTGACCGACCCGGATATGAAAGAGATGGCTGAAGATGAGCTAAAAAGCCTTGAATCAGAGAAGGAACAGCTTGACGCAGAGATCCGCCTGTTGCTGCTTCCCAAGGATCCAAACGACGACAAGAGCGTCATCCTGGAGATTCGCGCCGGTACCGGCGGGGATGAGTCGGCCCTGTTTGCAGGCGACCTGTTCCGCATGTATTCCCGCTATGCCGATGCCAACCGCTGGAAGGTTGAAATCGTCTCTTCCTCCGAGTCGGAACGGGGCGGCTACAAAGAAATTATCGCTTCTGTGGAGGGGACCGGAGTTTTTGCCAAGCTCAAGTATGAATCCGGCACCCATCGTGTCCAGCGCGTACCGGAAACCGAAGCTCAGGGTAGGATACACACCAGCGCCTGCACCGTGGCAATTATGCCGGAAGCCGAAGATGTCGACATAGACATCCGTCCGGAGGACTTGAAAATAGATGTGTATCGTTCTTCCGGTGCCGGTGGTCAGCACGTCAATACCACTGACTCAGCCGTACGCATCACCCACCTGCCGACCGGCACTGTTGTCGCCTGCCAGGAGGAGCGCAGCCAGATAAAAAACCGCGCCACCGCCATGAAAGTTCTTAAAACCCGTATCCTTGATACGATCCAGCAGGCGCAGGATTCGAAACTGGCCGCAGACCGCAAGCAGCAGGTCGGTTCGGGCGACCGCAGTGAACGTATCCGCACCTACAACTTCCCCCAAGGGCGCATGACCGATCACCGCATCGGCCTGACCCTGTACCGTCTCGATTCGATTATGACGGGCGATATTGCCGAAATTACTGATGCCCTGCGTGCTCATTACCAGATGGAAGCCTTAAAGGCGCAGAGCGAAGGGAATTAGCAATCAGTTCATCAGCTGTGACATCACACACCCTTGATAACTACCGGCAGTTGATCGTGAAGGTTGAGGCCCTCTGCAGTGCGATTGCGGCAATGCTGGGGGAGCAGATAACCTGTTCGGCAGGCTGCAGCTCCTGTTGCACATCCATAACCATTTTCCCGGTGGAAGCCGCCGCCATGCGGGAAGCTTTGCTGGGCCTGTCTGAATGGCAGGCAGATGAGATTCGTCGCCATGTTGCGGAGCAAGCCGACGGTGAACGCTGCCCGCTTCTGCTTCACGACCATTGCCTGCTGTATAAAGCCCGCCCGATTATCTGCCGAACCCACGGATTTCCGATTATCTACAGCGCTGACGGCCGGAGACAGAGCGATTGCTGCCCCCGCAACATGACCGAACAGACCTCACCACTCGCCGGTTCAAAGGTGGTGGATCTTGACACGCTCAACACACTGCTGGTGGCAATAAATTCCATCTATCTGTCGCAGGTCGGGACTGCAACCGAACTCCGTATGACTATTGCGGAGGCATTGTCTGATACAGAGAAAAAAATTATTTCAAGCTGAGTATATACCTGCGGACGCCGTCCAGAATTCCTTCGGCTGTCATTTCCTGATACGCGGGGTCTTTGAGGCGGGATTCTTCGGTGGCATTTGAGAGGAATGCTGTTTCAACAAGAATGCTGGGCATGGAGGCTCCAACCAGCACATAGAACGGACCCTGCTTGACCCCAAGATTTTTGACATCGGAGTGACTGGAGCGGATTTTTTTATGGAGGGATTTTTGCACCTCATCGGCGAGATGAGCCGAATCGTTCAATTTATAGTTTGCCATCAGATCAAACAGAATTGCCTGCAATACACTGACTTTTTCAAGTGACGTCCCGTTTTCCTTGGCAGCCAATTGGGCGACCTTGTCCGTTTTGGCCAGGTTGAGATAATAGGTTTCAATGCCGGCGGCAGACCGATTGGGAGCCGCGTTGGCATGCACAGACAGAAACAGGTCTGCCCCCACCTTATTTGCAATTGCCGTACGCTCCTCCAACGGGATAAAAACGTCGGTTGAACGTGTCATAACGACATCAACACCCAGCTCTTCCCTGAACAGCTCCCGTAACCTGAGTCCAATCGCCAGCACAACATCTTTTTCCTGAATTCCGCTCGGTCCGACCGCACCCGGATCATGGCCACCATGGCCCGGATCAACCACAATCCGCCTTATTTTTGAGATGATCGGTCTTTTGCGCGACAACGACTTTTTTTCTACTGCAGGAGGCTGCTCCTCAAGCTTCGGCACCAACACCCGTTCAGGCATGGCACTCACGGACGTCTCCAGCCGTGAAATCTCTGTTGGCCGCTCTCCCCGAACATCAATGACCAGCCGGGCCGGGTTGGACAGAGGAAAAATCTTGTAGTCTTTGATGTTCTGGGTATCCAGCACCACCCTCACCACCTCTGCCTTATACTGACCGACACGGGCACCTCTCAGCAATCCATCACCAATTGTGATATCCCTGACACCCTTACCCAGTCTCGTTCGTTTCAGATCGATATATACACGGCCCGGCTTACCAGGGGCGCTGGTACCAAGTTCATGGGTTTCCCAGGTGACATCGCGATCGAGTTCCAATGAAATCCTGGTATAATCTGGATTCGACCAGTGCTTCATCTCGTTCAGGACAGCTGCAGGGCGCTGCGATGCGGATGTCTGGTCGCTAAAAGATACATTTTTTTTCTTGGCCGCCAGGGCAGCCAGTGGGGTAAACAGGCTGAAAATCAGAAGGAGTGCGAGTATGGAAAAATTTCTATTCATGGACTCTCTTTTATTGGTCATGTGGGACAGTGCCGACTACACGCCTGCCCTTTTAACAGATATTTCAATATTTTTCAACTGACAGGCACAGCAGTATGCGTTCACTCTATACGCCCATACGGCACAAAAAGCCACCTCTGAAGGCATATTACCGGCATTTGACTTTGTAGAGGCAAAAACATATAGTTCGACGGATTCATAAATCAAACAATCAGACCGATACTATCGCCGACGGGAGGTACATCATGTCGTTATGGGAAAAAGCGGCCGCAGAACTTCTGGACATCATCGAATGGACTGACGATTCAAGCGATACGTTGGTCTGGCGGTTTCCCCGCTTTGACAATGAAATAAAGTACGGCGCCCAACTGATTGTGCGGCAGTCGCAAGCTGCGGTATTTGTGGACAGGGGAAAGATTGCCGACGTGTTCCCCCCCGGCCAGCATTCCCTGACCACCAAAAACCTGCCGATTCTCACAACCCTTTTGGGATGGAAATACGGATTTCACAGTCCCTTCAAAGCAGAAATCTATTTTGTCAGCACACGCAATTTTACCAACCTCAAATGGGGAACAAAAAATCCGGTCATGCTGCGTGATCAGGAATTCGGACCGGTACGCCTGAGGTCATTCGGGACCTACGTGGTACGGGTGGATGAGCCGGCCACATTCATAGAGGAAATCGTCGGCACCGGTGGACATTTTACGCTTGATGATATCAGTGAGCAGCTGCGGAACCTTATTGTCAGCCGTTTTGCAGATATGATCGGAGAAAGTGGTATCCCGCTTCTTGATCTGGCTGCCAACTACACTGAATTATCAATGTGGTTGACGAAGAAAATTGCACCGGAGTTTCTGGAGTACGGTATTGAAATCACCAAGCTCCTTATCGAGAACATATCCCTGCCGCTGGAGGTTGAAGCCGCGCTGGATAAAAAGAGCAGCATGGGGATTATCGGAAACCTGGATAATTTCACCAAATTTCAGGCTGCACAAGCCATGGAAGCGGCGGCAAAAAATCCGGGTGGCGAGGCCTCGACAGGCGTCGGCATGGGTATCGGTTTTGCCATGGCAAATCAACTGGGCAAAGTAGTGGCAACCTCGTCGGAAGCAACACCCAGGATCCCTCCGCCACTTCCGGGAGAAGTATACTTCGTAGGGAGCAACGGTACAAAGACAGGGCCGTTCGACCTGCAGACAATTATCAGCTCTATCAGCACGGGAACGGTCACCACTGGAACCCTGCTCTGGAAAACGGGGATGACTGGCTGGGAAAAAGCGGAAACATTCACTGAACTCAAAAGCGCATTTGAGGCGACCCCACCGCCGCTACCGGCATAATTTCCCAGGAGGCACCGTGGCACATTGCAGCAGCTGTTCAGCCCCCCTTCCCCAGGATTCGATTCATTGCGCGTATTGCGGCAGCCGCAACGATACGGACCTTGCAGGTGTTCATTACTATACGACCCACGAACTCGAATCCGAACGGGTCTGCCCACGCTGTACCATCAAACTGAAAACAATAGACCTGAACGTAAACGGCCGTTTTTTCATCGAACGGTGTGACGAATGCTTCGGGTTATTCTTTGATCCCAACGAACTCGAAGCCCTGCTCGAAGCAACAGTTACCAACGTATTCGTCATCAACAGGAGCCAACTGGACAGTATCAATACACTGAAAAAAAGTGAATACGGCGTCTCCTACATCAAGTGTCCCGTTTGCAGCACCATCATGAACCGGGTTAATTTCGGTGTAAAAAGCGGCGTTATTATCGACCGCTGCCGTGAACACGGCGTCTGGCTTGACGGTGGCGAGTTGGGCCATCTGTTTGAATGGATGAAAGCGGGTGGCAAGCTGCTGCAGCAGCAGCGAGAGGACGAACAGAGAAAACAGGAACTGCGGGAATTGGAACGGGGGAAACGGCAACAAGGGGCACAATCAGCATCCGGCGGTTCGTACACGGATGATTCCGGTTTCGATCTGTTTGGCGGCAGCGCACGAAACTCTGACCCGGATCTCTTTGATATTGTTGTAAAAGCGGCCAGATTTTTTTTGAAGTAGGTAATGCCACCGATTGTGCAGCTTCAATGTTACCCGGCGACCTTCATTCGAGTCAATGACATTCAAGCGCGCATTTCTGCTCAATATTCAACATTCCACCCAACAGCGTACCGATGGCATTCAGAAGTACAATGCGAGATTATCGACACTCAAAGAGGGGACTTCTGTCCCCTTTTTGAGTGTTCTTTAACTAGCGCCAGCTTGGTTGATATGCCGGATTGGGGCCACTTGTGACCTGTTTGAGGTTACTGCCGTTGATGTTCATCACCCAGATTTGCGAGTCCATCCCCAGATAGCTGATCCGGTTGCCGTCGGGCGACCACGACGCTGAGCCATTCTGGAACGTACCTACATCCGCAATCCGTGTCAAACCGGTTCCGTCGACATTCATCACCCACATGCCGCGAGTATTGCCATTGGGATAGCCGATAAACAGGATTTTGCCCCCGTCGGGTGACCATCCGGAAGGTGAGATCGAGGGGTCGTAGTTCGAATCGGCCACCATCAGCCTTGGTGCACCGCTGCCGTCGGCATTTACCTGGTATATCCCGGCGTTGGCCACGTTGCCGTCGGAAGTACCCACGTAGGCTATCTTCGTGCTGTCCGGTGACCATGCCAGCGCGCTGGTTTGTTCCCGGTAGACATTGGCACTGATCTCGACGCTGCTGCCGCTGCTGATATCCATCACGATAATTGTCTTAGGCTGCATGGCGAGAGAGTAGTTGCGGCGAACGAAGGCGATACGCGTGCCGTCGGGCGACCATGAGGGAGAGTAGAAGTCCTCGCTGCTGGGCGCCGCTGCAGTCAGTGTCGCCAGGCCGCTGCCATCGGCGTTGACCAGCATGATGTAGCTCGCGCCGGAGTCCCAATGGAGGTAGGTGATGCGCTGGCCGTCCGGTGAACTGGAAGGTGAGGCGTCGCTGGGGCCGTTGTCCCAGTACGAGCTGCCTTCTGCGAACCGCTGCACTGGCGGATTGTTAGTTAAACGAACCAGCCCGGTGCCGTCATAGTTGATGGTCGCGATCTCTGTACCGTAACTCGCACCGCCGCTGCCCGTCAGCAACGGATCTCTTGAAAAGACGATCTTTCGATCGTTGAACGACAGTGCCAGTGATACCAGCGGTGAAGGGTTATCCCCCCAGAAACCGCTGCAGGGTGTGCCGGTTCTGTCGACCGTAACAGTTGCACTTCGCAGGGTGGAAGTGGCTCCGGGATGGGCAGTCTCCAAAGCGGTTGCGAGATTTATTTCAAGAGGATTGCTCAGATATGGCGAAGTGTCCAGTGTCTGAATGGTGGTGCCGTCAAGTTTTATTACCAGAGTTTCGCTGCCGCCAGGCGAATCTAATGGGCATTTCAGCCCCTGAACCGGCCCAGTAATGGAAAGTTTCCCACTTTTGTCCAGGGTGATACTTCCGTTGGTGCGGTTTTCAGTGGCATTGATACCCCCCAGCGGTTGGGCAAGCGAGGATGTTACGGTACCGCCCGAGTTTTTGCCCTGGGCAGAGAGGATGGTTCCGGCGTACTGGGCAGCCTTTTTCACGGTTTCAGGCTTCTCCATGGTGACCATCAGATTCATCAGTTCGTCATAGTTTTTTTCATCGCGGCACTTATTCCAGGGGGCCTGCAGCATTGAGTCCAACAGGGCCGGTTGGGCACGCCCGTCTATTTCTGTGGTAACCGTATTACTTACCGCAGCAGGCGGACCGAGAGAAAGGACTTCACTTTTGGTTCGCGCGCTCGAACCGGCTTCGTTTTTGGCATCAGCATAATTGCTGCTTGCCGTGTTGGTAATATTCGGTTTTTGGGTGGCATAGTAATCCATCGATTGAGTGATTTTCTCGTGGACGACATCCTGATATCTGGTAGGAGGAATACGGGAACAGCTGGTGCCAAGTTTCTGGATTATGGATTCCCAGTAGAAAATCGGCCGGATAATCGGGTTGAGTTGACCGGTGGTGGTTACATTGGTGATACTGGCAAAGGTAAGGGCACTTTCGTAGGCATCGCAGGCAATGGTGCTGGCCCGGGAAACAAAACCGGCGGCATCACCGGAACCGGTTTTCTGAAGATAAGTCCCAACTGCCATCGATACCCGAATGGCATCTGAATACTTGCCACTTAGCACAAGATCATTAACAGTCGTGAGCATGCACTGCCCGTAAATTTCAATACTCAACGCATTAGTGGAAGTAAGTCCTCCATCGGTGTTGAGGTCCGGGGCACCACCGCAGGCATTTGACGGTGATAGGCCCACATCTTTAAAGAGCAGGGCAGTGAACGCACTCAGAGTGGATTTAGCCACCACGCTTTCGGCAAGCCCGGTCACCTTGACTTCCAGGCGACCATCGGGAAGTGTGGTGAAAGGGATTGGGACACCATTATATGCCAAGCCGCCGTCAGGTGGCAGAGACTGGCCGGGTGGCAGCGTAATAGTCAGCGTAGCAGCGTTACCGTTAGCAAACAGTAGTCCCGCCGGCTGTAACAACAGATTGAAACGCTGGGTGCCGGTTTGTTGTTGGGTAACCAGTGTCAGCGTTGTGGTAGTTGGTAATGCCCCTGCCGGAACATCGAAGGTAAAGACGGTACCGTTTGCCAAGGTGTGTGTAACAGTGCCGCCAGCGGGCCCTGCAACCAGTGATTTGCTTTCGGCTTTGAAAGCGTTAGATGGGGTTGGATCTGAGGAGCTTCCTCCGCAGGCAGCAAGAATACTGCAACAAATGACATTTACTACGAATAACCGGATGATCATCATAACCCCTCCCGATTTTTTTAAGAGAAACGAATCTCAGAGTAAATAGGACTAGTGAGGTCATGTTACCACAGGCTAATTTATATTTTATAGAATAAAAACATCGTTCGAATAATTTTTAATTCCACTATGCTCGTGCTACGGACGGATTCTAACCATTCAGCAATTTTACCGTTGCGCGTCCATCGGCATAATAATCAATAATATTCAGACAGCCATAATTTTGTTCTATATTAAACATCCCCACCAACGGCGCACCGATGGCGTTCAGCAACACGATTCGATTTACGCCGCCATGGGCAACCACCAGCACCTCCTCACCCCGGTGACACTCCACGATACCGTGTATAACCGGCATAACCCGCTCTTCAACATCCAGCAGATTTTCTCCCTGGGGTACTCGAAAGTTAACCAGATCGGCAAGACGCGCCTGCCAGTCGTCAGGCCAGGCGGCCTGAATTTCCTGCCAGGCAAGCCCCTCCCACACGCCGATGTTCAGCTCACGCAGTTCACGATGAGCTGTCGGCTCGATACCGAGATTCCGGCAGATAATCCCCGCACCGATTGTGCAGCGTGACAGGTCGCTTGTGTAACATGCCGCAATCTGTTTTTCTGCGAGACGCTCTTTCAGAAGATGATACTGTTCAACACCGTAATCGGTCAGGGCAACGTCCGTCTGGCCGTTGTAACGCGGCTCGTCAAAGCCGGCAACCTGGCCGTGGCGGATAAGGTAGATGCGGGTATGTGGTGTCATGGTTATACTCCAAAAGGAAACTTTGATTTGTTTATAATATTGCCGAAAAAACCACCAGTACCAGAATTTCGTTCAGCTCGCTGATACAGCCGATAGTATCACCGGTGAGGCCGCCAAGTTTGCGTTGAAAGAAGGTGCGACCGGCAGCGGTGAGAATGCACACAGCCGTCAGGGCCGCAATTCCCCGCACATCCAGCAGGTAATATCCGGCAGCGGCGACGGTAAAAAATGCAGCAAAGAGCGGCAGCGCACCACCCCCCTGGGCAAATGCGGCCCCCAGACCATCCTGTCGTGCCCGGCGAGCTCCGGTCATCGTCAACACCTGGCCAAATCGGGCCAGGGCGGGGAAAAGCAGCAGTGCCTGCCATTTACATTCCGCCGGCACCGCCTGCAGTGCCTGCCACTTCAGCAGCAGAGCCAGAACCAGTCCGACCGCACCTATCGCACCTACCTGGGAGTCCTTCATAACCGCCAGAAAACGCTCCCGGCTCCCCCGCGCAGCCAGGCCGTCACACACATCCGCCAGGCCGTCAAGGTGCAAGGCACCGGTAATCAGAGTCAGCAGGGTTATCAGCAGGGCATCGCAGAGAGCACGAGATATCCAGGGTGCAATCAACCACTGTGCCCCCACCAGCAATCCGCCGATAACGAGACCTGCAACAGGAAAACAGGCGGTGGAACGCCACAAATCCTCCTTTTCACACCGTGTGTTGAAAGGAAGAGGAATAATTGTCAGAAATTGAAGTGAAATAAGAAGCAGGCGCATACAACTCCAGTATCACAGGGCATGAAATCGGAACAGCAAAAAATAATTGTTCACTGCTTGCACCTTTCATATGAGCGTGATGAGGCCCGTTGACAGCTGAAAAGCGGCGGAGTATACGTAAAAACAGCATACGGATACTGTGTAGTATGGAATGTCCGTCTCGATTATATGCTTTTTATCAGGAGGTAAATCCCATGCGCGCCATTACAGTATTTGCCCTGATTATTACATCAGCGATTGTGCTCACCGCTTGTGGTGCCAAGCGTCCCGTCCTCTATCCCAACGAATTTTTAAAGGGGATGGGCCAGCCAAAGGCGGATATTGAGATTGACAGATGTATAGCCCTGGCGAACGAGTATCAGGCAGGCGGCAATAAGGGTAAAGAAATTGCCAAAGATACCGGCAAGGCAGGCGTTGTCGGGGCTGCCACCGGCGCTGTAATCGGCGCCCTCACAGGCAACTGGGGACGGGGTGCTGCTATCGGTGGAGCAGGTGCCGCAACAGCAACAATGGGCTCCGGCATCATGCGTTCTGACGAGCCCGACCCGGTCTTCAAACAGTTTGTTGAGCAATGTCTCCGGGAAAAAGGATTTCAGCCGATCGGGTGGCGCTGACAGCATCATTCATCCGGCTACCCGCCGCCGGAATCAGGGGCTCACCACCCTTTCTACAAAAGAGCTTCCCCTCCCCGGAACTGATTACCGAGGAGACCGCTCATTCCACCATATCTAAATTTTATCACCCTTTAAATCACAGGCAAACAGCTTCCCTGCCCCGCGCGAAGCACAGAAATCACCGCACATGGTACAGGTATCCTCGTCCTCCGGAGTGCGGCTGGTCCTGATGGCGCGGGCATCGTCCGGATAGAGCGCCAGCTGAAACTGTTTCTCCCAGTTCAGGTCCCGCCGCGCCTTGGACATTTCCTTGTCCCGCTGGCGCCCTTTCTCCGGATACTTGTTCATGTCTCCGATGTAGGCAGCAATTTTGGCGGTTTTCACACCGGTACGCACATCATCCTCATTGGGCAGCGCCAGATGTTCCGCCGGTGTGATGTAGCAGATCAGATCAGCCCCGAAGCGGCTCGACTGGGCAGCACCGACAGCCGCGGTTATGTGGTCAAAGCCGGGGGCAACATCGGTGGCAATCGGACCGAGCATATAATACGGAGCTCCTCCGCTCATGCGTTTCTGTAGCTGGATATTTCCCTCAACTTCATCCAACGGCACGTGCCCCGGTCCTTCTACAAGCATCTGACAACCCATATCACGGCCGATTTCGGCCAGTTCGCAGTTGAAGATAAGCTCCTGGATCTGCGCCCGGTCGGATGAATCATGAATAGACCCCGCCCGCAGACCGTTGCCAAGCGACAGAACGGTATCATATTTTTTCAGGATCGATGCGACCCGGTCAAACTTCTCGTACAGGGGGTTCTCGCGGTTATTGGCAATCATCCACGCAACCATCGACACTCCCCCTTTGGATACCAGACCGCCATAGCGGTACCCCTGTTTGCGCAGTCGCTCAATGGTGCAGCGGTTGATGCCACAGTGCACCGCCATGAATGCCATACCGTCGGCACACTGCCGCTCAATGATGTCGAAGAGCATCTCTTCGTCCAGCTTGTTCGGATCACCGTATTTCCGGGCCGCTTCACAAAAGGCCTGGTAGAGCGGGACATTGCCGACCGGCAGATCGACGGCGGCAATGACGTCACGCCTGATGCGGTCAAGATCGCCGCCGACAGAGAGTTCCATCAGGGTGTCGGCCCCGGATTCCTGCGCTGCCAGGGCTTTTCGCACTTCGGCGTCATAATCGATGATGTCCGATGATGTACCGATGGAGGCGTTGACTTTCGTGCTCAGTCCCTTACCGATACCGGCAATACGGCTCGGCTTACGATTGTGGTTCCAGGGGATAACAATTTTTCCTTCAGCCACCATGGATCGGATGTATTCTGCTTCAAGTTGTTCGTCACCGGCAACACTCTGCATCTGCGGGGTGATGATGCCCTGACGGGCACATTCAATCTGGGTTAACATAGGGTGCATTCCCTTTCGATATAGTGACAATTACTGTTAGCCCTGAGATACCCCTGCCTGCTCAAAAGTAGCCATCTCTTTCAACACCTTGATACCCGCCTCGATCAACGTCATGGCCAGCGCAGCCCCGGTGCCTTCTCCAAGACGGAATTTGAGATCGAGAATCGGTTCCACACCAATCCGCTCAAGCATAAAGGAGTGGCCGATTTCTACCGACTCATGGGCAGCAAAGATGTAGTCGCGAACATTGGGGTGCAATTCGGAAGCGATCAGGGCCCCGGCCGTCGAGATAAAACCGTCAATTACCACGGGAATGGAGTTTGCGGCGCAACCGAGCACCAGACCGGCAATGGCAGCAATTTCCAATCCACCGACCTTGGTCAGTACATCAAGGGGATCTTTCGGATCAGGTTTGTTGAGCGCCACCCCCTGTTCGATAACACGTATTTTATTGAGCAGCGCCTCGTCGCCGATGCCGGTACCTCGATGGGTCACTTCTGCCACGGATTTGCCGGAAATAGCTGCGATGATAGCCGACGATGGCGTAGTATTGCCGATCCCCATTTCACCGGTTCCGACCAGTCCCACCCCTTCAGCGCGGCACTGATCAGCCAGTTCAATGCCAACGGTCAATGCGGCACGCATCTCCTCACCGGTCATGGCAGGCCCCTTGGCAAAATTTTTCGTGCCACGGGCGACTTTCTTGTGAATCAAACCGGCCGTATCGGCAAAATCAAAATCAACACCGACATCGACCACCCGCACATCTGCACCGACATGACGGGCAAGCACGTTAATCCCGGCACCGCCGGAGAGAAAATTGAGCACCATCTGTGGAGTCACTTCCCGGGGAAACAGTGAGACGCCCTCTTCGGTAACACCATGATCACCGGCAAATGTGAACACGATTTTTTTTGAAATATCCGGATTGGCGTTGCCACTGATAGCAACGACACGCCGGGCAAACTCCTCCAGACGTCCCAGAGATCCTTGCGGTTTTGTTTTGTTGTCCAGTCGCGTCTGTGCCTGCTGCAGCAGCTCGTCACTCACCGGCTTAATGCGGGCAAGCGTTTCTTTGATGATGTCCATGCACAACTCCTTTTTTGTCATTATTTCAATTTTAATGGTATCCCGCTGATAACAACATGTACCTCGTCTGCCACCCCTGCCAGGCTCTGGTTCGCCGTTCCGGCAATGTCTCGAAACTGTCGCGACAAGGTATTGTCCGGTACGATTCCCATTCCTACCTCATTACTGACGAGAATCACCGGCGTCACCATCCCGTGCAGCGTACTCTTCAGTCGCTGCACATCCTCTTGAATCCGCTCTTCACTATGTTCTCCGGCATCTTCATATTTAAACAGCAGATTAGAGAGCCACAGGGTCACGCAATCCACCAGAATCGCCTGGAATTGGCCATCAAGTCGTGCCAGCGTCTGTGACAGATGGATCGGTTCCTCGATGGTATTCCATTCGGCTCCGCGTCTGCTCCGGTGCCTCCTGACGCGCTCATCCATTTCACTATCAAGCGTCTGGGCGGTTGCCAGATACCCGAGCTGCAGCCCGAACTCCCGTGCACGTTTTTCTGCATAGCTGCTTTTACCGCTCCGCGCGCCGCCCGTGATAAAAATTATGTTTGCCATGCGTCCTCCGATCCAAAATAAAAGCCCCTGTCCGCGAAAGGGACAGGGGCTCGAATACCGTGTAATCAGATACGATCAGGCTTCGGCCCCTCGTTCCACGGAGGTCCCAAAACTAGCAGCGTAATGGCAGGTTTCCTGGCTTCAGGGTCATCTTACTAACCGCGCCTTCCCGGAAAGAATCCCAGTGGCATCATGCGGTGTTCATCACCTGTTACAGTTGCGGGTCAGCGAAGGATTTTAACCTTCTTCCCTTTTAACCATGCTTTCACAGCACAGCACCAAAACGTCTTTGTGAAACAGTTGTGGTGTAGGTTGTAGCAGACGATTGTGGTGGAAGTCAAAAGAAATTGGTTTTACAGTTGTCACAATGAAAAAGCCCAACCACCGTTTAGATGATTGGACTTTGAATGTTCCGTTCTCCCTGCTCCCGAAGTAAGGAGCTACAGCATAATTATCGTCATAGCATGCCAACATTAGAATCATTGACATTACGCATATATGATGTAGATTGGCCGATATTAATATTTTTTGTCGACATAAATCTCACATTTGTGGAGGAATTCAATGTTTTGTAAGTGTAACGTATTTTTATGGTTTGTATTTCTTTTGACCGCAGGATGCGCCACAGTTTCACCCCCTCCTGAACAAGTTGAATCTCCTATTAACAAAGCACAACAGATTAAAGCACAAGTCGCTGCTCAACACCCGACGACTAAACAGTACAAGCGCAAAGTAGCTATTGCTCGATTCACAAACGAGTCCAACTATGGACGTTCCTTAATGACAGACCAGGATTACGATCGTATAGGAAAACAAGCCTCTGACATGCTTTCAGCTAAGCTTATTAAATCAAACAGGTTCGTTGTATTTGAACGTATTGATATGTCAAAAGTTCTGAAAGAACAGACCATAAGTGGTGATGCAAAACTTGTAGGCGTAGATGCACTAATTGTTGGATCTGTGACCGAATTTGGACGTTCCGTCGCTGGAAAATCTGGATTCCTATCAAGCACTAAAGTTCAGACTGCTAGGGCAAAAGTGGAGGCAAGATTGATAGATGTAAAAACCGGCCAAGCTTTTTTTTCGGCAGCTGGAGTTGGTGAGGCTAATACCGAAACAGGAGAGATTGCCGGTTATGGAAGCAGGGCTGAGTATGATGCAACACTTAACGATCGAGCAATTTCTGCCGCAATCTCGGACATGCTTGACAAAGTGGTTTCAACTTTGGATGAGCGAAAGTGGAAAACTGATGTACTTGAAATTCAGAACGGCAATGTATTTATTAGCGGTGGCCAAAAGCAAGGTTTAAAAATTGGAGATGTTTTGCAGGTTATGGAGCAAGGTGCTGTCGTAAAAAGCAAACAATCAGGATTTGACATCAGTCTTCCGCCAAAGAAAATAGCGGAAGTACGCATTGTTTCATTTTTTGGAGAGAACGAAAATAATGAAGGATCTATTTGTGAAGTAACTTCAGGCTTGATTTCTCAAAGTAATACCGGAAAAATATTCGTTGAAGAGGTCAAAAAATGAGATATTTCTATATAATGACGGTTCTCTTGTTTACGTTAGGCTGTTCCATGCCATCAACAACAGTAAGATCGATTGATTCGCGGCCAAGCATTGCTATAAAAGGCGCGTCTACAGCAGCAGACCTTCTAATTGACGGGCTCAATGTAGGCAAAGCCGAAGCCTACAATGGTGATCCCAAAACCATGGTGATTGAGCCTGGCACGCATCGTGTGTCAATTGTAGAGAACGGAAATGTTGTATATGAACAGAGTATTTTTGTTGAAAGCGAATTAAAAACGATCACGGTTCGATGACAGGAGAATAAAATGAAAATAATGAATGCTTGGATGCTTATCTTTTCTATATTACTAATAACCGGCTGTGCTCCATCTTCTAGATATGTCTGGGAGAATTATGATCAAAAACTTTACGATCACTACAAAAATCCCGCAGAAGCCGACCTGTTCGCAGAGGGTCTCAAAAATACCATCGAAGAAGGAGATAAGTCTGGCAAAGTCCCTCCAGGTATTTATGCAGAATATGGCTTCGTACTATACGAAAGGGGTAAGATCCAGGAAAGTCTAATCTATTTCCAGAAAGAACATGACAAATGGCCAGAATCACGAATATTGATGTCTAAGATGGTCGCTAATGCGCAAAAGCAATCTAATAAAATTGAAGGCGCTTCTTCAATAAAGGCATTACCAATGCCGGAAAAAGAGGTTTCCAAATGACCAGAGTATTTTTTATAATTTCTATAGTTTTCTTGCTAGCAGGCTGTGTAACCACGCAACCCAAGGATTATACAAAGTTCAATGCTGAAAAGCCATGTTCACTACTGGTGGTACCAGTAGTCAACCGCAGCGTAGAAGTCACCGCTTCCGATTATTTTTTATCTACAATATCGATTCCTTTGGCAGAAAATGGATACTATGTTTTTCCTGTCAACTTAGTTAAGAGGATGCTTGAAGATGACGGTTTATCAGATGCAAGCCTCGTCCATAATTCTTCAGCGCAAAAATTGGCGAATCTTTTTGGAGCAGATGCAGTCCTGTATGTGACAATCAACCAATGGGATGCTACGTATATGATTCTGTCTACTCAGGTTACAGTCGACATATCATACATAATTAAAAGTGGTAAAACGGGTGACACTCTTTGGGAGCACAACCAGAAAATGGTATATGTTCCGCAAAAGCAAAACACCGGGAATCCCTTTGCAGACTTGATTGTTATGGCTATTAATGCTGCTGCAACAAAGGCGGCACCGAATTATGTTCCACTGGCGCGCCAGGCAAATAATGCAACTTTTGTCTTTCCTGGAACAGGCATTCCCTATGGCCCATATGCTCAGAGCATTCAAAAATAATGGACACAAGGTAACAGCTAAGGCTCAGAATTTCGAAAAGCGACATTCCTCTGAACCCACGAACGGAGGCCGGACGTGAGAGTTAATGCTGTTAATGTGATAATGGGAGTGTTGTAGCAAGAGTGTTCAGCTTGGAAGGCTGTGGAGGCGGAGCAAGCACTCCTGCGGTTGTCAATATAAATACTTACATCACTCAATAAGACAGTTACACTTTACGGTACAAGATAGATTTCACTACACAATCAGTAGATACCTGTAGCCCCCTAGGCCCCAGCCATCGGGGCTTTTTTTGTCCACCCCCAAACCATAAACTGAAAGCAGTATATGAACGAGGCAGGAATTGCCAGAAAACCAAGTAGTAACCACGTCATGTGAATCGGTTGGGTTGGGTGGACAGCGGGTAGAATCTGGTTAATTAGTTTCGGCAAAGAAAATTCAGCATTAAAATTTGGGAGTTACATACAGAGATCACTTGGGTCGTGGGTTGGTTGAAAATGGGCATAAAAAACGCCGTAACAAGCTGAAATCAATCAAACTTGTCTGCATCGTGTCGGATTTCACCTGTTACATTTGCGGGTCAGCGAAGGATTTTAACCTTCTTCCCTTTTAACCATGCTTTCACAGCACAGCACCAAAACGTCTTTGTGAAACAGTTGTAGTGTGGGTGGTAGCAGACGGGGAAGAGGAAAGTCAAAAGGAAAGTGATCCCCCATCCATCATTCCAACAATCGCAGAAGTAACCGCCTATTTCTCCCTCGACAACTAAATTCGGATAGTATACTTAACCAGGGTGAGACTCAAGGACCTGCTCCGCAAGGTGCACATCCAGCCACCTGGTGCAGCTTACTGCACGTTATATTATGAAAAGGCAGGGACGGATTTTCTCCACCCGACCGGAATTATGCACAACTCTCGGAATCTCATCCTTTGCACCGTACTGACGGTGGTCATCGGCACTGTTTTCAGCGTGGCACTTGGTAACAATTTTGTCGGCGATGACCTGACGTTAACTATTGGCAATCCGGCCTACCGCGACTTTCTGCCTGACCGAATATTCCGGGGACTGGCCAATGGGCTGGAATACCTGCCTGTGAGGGATTTGAGTATAGCTCTGGATTATCAAATCTGGGGTGAAAGCCCGCGAGGGTTTCACTTTACAAACCTGCTTATTTACCTTCTCACCTGCCTTGCTGTTTACTGGGTTACGCTGCTGCTGGGCCGGCACTTCAACCATGATCACCCGGAGTTGCTTGCCGGGGCCGCTGCGCTGCTTTTCGGATTACACCCGCTGCAGGCCGAATCAGTCGGTCTGGTGGCCTGTCGCAATGTGCTCCTCTCCGGTCTTTTTACCTTCCTTGCCGCCGGCTGTTATCTTCGTTTTCGTGTACCCCTTGCACCACGTCGGAGGCTTTGGCTGGTCAACGCGCTGTTCTGCTTTTTACTGGCCTCCCTGAGCAAGGCAACCGGCCTTTCGCTTCCTCTCGCGCTGCTGGGTATTGACCTGCTGAGTAAAAAAGACAGGCAGATGAAGAAACTTGTATCGCTGCTTCCATTTTTCTTTCTGGCGGCGACCTTTTTTATACTCTTCCGTGCAATTGCTCTGGGCAGCAACATTTTCGGTCGCGGAACGGATCACGGTGGAATTCTTGGCAACATCGCCGTAGCCCTGCAAATCCCCTGGTTTTATCTGAGTAAACTCCTGCTGCCACTTGGCCTTGGTACCGAATATCCGGATAAATTCAATACCATCCTGTTCTCTCCAGTCCCGCTTGCAGCACTGGCCGGCCTCATTGTCCTGCTGGGCACACTGGCATGGTCCGGCTCCCGTTACCCGATAGCCGCTGTGGCGATAGTCTGGTTCTGTGCGTTCCTGCTGCCGGTTCTCAACCTCTTCCGAACGTATCCAACTGTGGCTGACCGATATGCCTTTCTACCATCCTATGGTTTCGCCCTGCTGATGGCCTGGGGATTGAACCGACTCGTAGTCGTGCGTCCCAAATGTGGTCTCTCCATCAGTATCATTATTGTCATGGGCTGGGGAACCTGCACTGTTTTGCGACTGCCAACCTGGCAAACGGAACTTTCTTATTGGCAGGACGCCTTGGTGACCAACCCGAAAAATGCCAAGGCGACTATGGCAATCGGCGCACATTACTATAATTCCGGTCATTTTGATCTGGCACTAAAATATTTTGCCCAGGCCCGGGAACTCGATCCCAATGACCCGATGTACGACTACGCGAGCGGTGATCATGAACTGCTGCAGGGAAACCCCCGGGCAGCAATTCCCCACCTGCTCAGAGCACTGGGGCGTAAGCAGGACAACATTATGGCTCTCCTCGACTTAGGCGATGCTTATGCGGCAATTGGCCAGCGGGATAATGCCATTGATGCCTATCGCCGTATATTTTCCTCTACAGAAATCGACCCGCAAGAATTCTACAAACGTGCAGCACAAGCAGGACTGCAGAAACTTGGTAGCACACCGTAATCGTCAATGAGCCTGATTAAGTGACGATTACCACTCCCTATCTAAAGAAAGACGGCCGAACGCATGAGCCTGATAGAAACTTCTCAGTCCCTTCCTCTCGCAACGTAACGTGTTAGTCGATATTGCCCGAATCACTATTTGAATATTTTCCGGTTTACTTCTTCACTCACAGATTATAAATAATTGTTGCAATCAGCTAACAAAAAGAGCTATTTGATGTCTTTCTCGCCTTAAATACATGGCTTTCTGTTTTTCCGAGGAGACCAATGGGCCTCATATTAAAAAAACCTCCGGCTGCACCCTGGCTGAAAGTACGTATATTTCCCCTCGCAATTGCAGTTTTACTCATTTCCCTGCTTCAACAACACATCTGCCTCGCAATTGACCACTCCGACCTGATAGATCCGAATAAAAACTTTGTCCTGAGTGAGCAGGAAAAACAGTTAATACAGCGTCTTCAACCTCTTCGGGTCATGATAGATGATCATTTTGTTCCCCTTTCCTCCTATGATTCCAGAACCGGATTATCTGAAGGGATCAGCGTCGACCTCTTCCGGCATGTGGCCGCACAGCTTGGTCTCAAATACCAACTGCTGCATGATGCACAGCTGTCATGGTCGGACAAGGTGGAACTATTCAAAAAGCAGAAGATAGATCTGCTGATGCCGGTAAGTTTCACCGATGAGCGGGCCGGGTACGGCATCTTCACAACCAGTTTTTACAGCACCTATTATGGCGCTATTTTAAACAAAACCAGTAATGTCAGAATCAAGAACACATCTGATCTGGCACGGTACAAAGTAGGAATAACCAAATCATCTGCCATAATACCCTTTATTTCCTCATTCGTTCCCTCCGCACATCTCATTCACTTTGAGAACCAAAAGGATCTCTATCAGGGCGTTCGTTCCGGTCAGGTTGACGTGGCATTACAGAACAAAAATGTGTTTCAGGCGGATCGTTTTAATCTCGGCTTTGTCGATCTGGTAATGCCGTACACGATTGTCGAAAATCCCCGCCGATACTCCTATTTTCTCACGAGAGCAGAACCGCATCACACAGTAGCCGCAATCATTGACCGCTATCTTGCCGGGGCGGATTACAGCAGGTTGATCTCGGAATACGAACGAAATGAAGATGAATTGATCCTGCGGTATAACGAGCAGAAACATCAAAAGAAACTGTTGCTCTATGGGACGTCGGGGACGCTGGTACTGCTGCTGTTGCTTGGGAGCGCCTACCTGAATCACAGACGTTTCAGCGCAAAACTGGCATCAACCCTCGAAGAGGTGCGGCAGCAGAAGATGAAGCTGCAGGTCAGTGAAGAGAAATACCGGGGACTTTTTGACAACTCCCGCGATGCTCTCATGATTCTGGAGCCCCCAACCTGGAAATTTACATCCGGAAATCAGGCCGCCTTTGACATGTTCTGTTTAGGTGACAGAAGCGGATTCCTATCTCATGGTCCGTGGGAATTTTCGCCGAAGACTCAGCCGGACGGCCGCAGTTCAATCAAAAAATCCCGCGAAATTATGGAAATTGCCTTGCGGGACGGATATCACCTGTTTGAGTGGACTCACCGTAAAATAAATGGTGATGAGTTTCCGGCAGAGGTTTTCCTGACCCGAATCGAAGAAGAAGGAAACAGGGTGGTTCTGCAGGCGACCGTCAGGGACATCACTGATCGTAAGCTGGCCGAGCAGAAGCTGCTGGAGAGCCGGAAACAGCTCACGGATATTATCGAGTTCCTGCCGGATGCCACTCTGGCTGTTGACAAGGACAAGCGTGTCATCATCTGGAACCGGGCGATCGAAGAGATGACCGGTATTCCTGCCGCAGAAATGATCGGCAAGGGAGACTACGCCTACACTATCCCGTTTTATGGTGAGGCACGGCGGCAATTGATGGATATGGTTTTTGAAGAGAAAGATGACGTAGCATCTCTCTATTCCAATATTTCACACTCGGGAGAAATCTACACGGCAGAAGCGTTCTGCAATGCACTTTACAACAATAAGGGCGCATGGCTCTTTCTCAAGGCTTCTCCGCTCCGTAACCAGTCCGGCACTATCATCGGCGCACTCGAAAGTCATCGTGACATCACCGAACTCAAAATGGCAACATTTGAGTTGCGCGAAAGTAGAAAACGCTATCAGGCAATTGTTGATGCGTATGATGGCCTGCTTTATATCTGTTCGCAGGATTACAGAATACTGTTTATGAACTCGAAGCTGATTGAGCGGACCGGACACGACGCCACCGGCGAGCAGTGTTATAAAGCATTGCATGATCTGGATGTGGTCTGCCCCTGGTGCGTTAATGATCGTGTATTCAAGGGAGAAATCGTCAAATGGGAGCTGCAGAGCCCAAAAGACGGACGCTGGTACTATGTGGTTAACACCCCCATCAGCAATGATGACGGAACCATATCAAAACAGGCGATGATTCAGGATATTACGGATCGTAAACAGACCGAATTCGAGAACCGGCGGCTTGAGCAGCAGTTCCACCACGCCCAGAAACTTGAAAGCCTCGGCGTACTTGCCGGAGGCATTGCCCACGACTTCAATAACATCCTCACCGTCATTCTGGGCCACTGCTACCTCGCCGGTGAGCTTTCAGATTCAGAACTTGACTACAAAGCCGCCTTTCAGAAAATAGAAACGGCAGGGCACCGCGCCGCAGACCTGTGCCGTCAGATGTTGACCTATGCCGGCAAGAGCCCAATAGCCCAGACCCATATCAACCTGAAGGAGATGGTGGATGAAGTTGTTGCCATGTTGCAGGCAGCCATCAAGAAGAACGTAATCATAGATATTTACATGCCTCAGTCTCTCCCGGCCATCAAAGGCGATATCAGCCAGATCCAGCAGGTAGTTATGAACCTGATCATTAATGCTGCAGAGGCAATTGGAGATAACAACAGTTCCATAACGATACTGCTGACAAGTGAGGAGCTCGAGGCTGAGACAATGAGCACGGATGCATTTGGCACTGTTATTACGGCGGGCTTATATATATGCCTGGAGGTAACCGATACCGGCTGCGGTATGGATGAGGATACGCAAAAACGGATATTTGAACCGTTCTACACAACAAAATCAACCGGTCGCGGTTTGGGAATGTCTGCCATCTGCGGCATAATAAAGTCACACGGGGGTGCATTGTACCTGAAAAGCACGCCGGGTGTCGGCACGACCTTTAAAGTATATTTCCCGGCCGCGGACACCTCCGATTTTACAGAAACCACTCCGCCAACATCAGAGAGCTTCGTTAAAGAAAGCGGCACAATTTTACTTGTTGAGGATGAGATTGTACTTCGTGAGATGGGGATTGACCTGCTTGAGACACTCGGTTTTCAGGTTATTTCCGCTCAACATGGTCGCGAAGCCCTCGAAATATACCGGGAGCGGGGCAGTGAAATCGACCTGATCCTTCTGGATCTGATCATGCCGGAGATGGGTGGTATCGAGGCGTACCGCGAACTGCGAGAGAGAAACCGGGAACTCCCGATCATCATCTGCAGCGGCTACAGCATCGAGTCCGTTTCAGACGCAATCGGTAATGACGGCAACGCCTGCTTCATGCATAAACCGTACGACCCGAATAAATTAAGAACGGTGATACTGAGAATGCTCAATCCAGCTCCGTTGGCTGCGTAATGAGAACCTGAGACTATCGGCGTTCTGACGGAGCGCGCTGCACATGTGGTGACGATGTGACCTGCCCACATACTAATAATGCGGAGGCGGTTCTTCCTGACTCGAGTCACCGGAGACAGACGGCGCCATAACCATAAGCTGTTCCTTCAGTGTCATGAAATCGCGTTTCAGCGTTTCAATTGACAACGCCTGCTGACAGACAATTTCATTCAGTTCCTGGATAGTCTGTTCCTGCTGCATATAGCGCAGCTCCAATTCTACAAGCCGGTTCTCCATAACAATGCCTCCCCCTCTTTGCAACACATCCGTTTATTGTAATATCTCAGTCTAACTATAAGTGCAAAAATAATTTAATTATACCTGTTGCATCTTGCGAATACCTCCCACTATAGTATATGTAAGCGTCCAGACAGGACAGAATCCTGCAAACAGCCCTCTGCACTTTGATGTGTAACGACACCACCAATTAATAACAGCTATGATACCACTATTTTCCGGAGGAACAGAATGGCACGGACAGAAAAAGGAACCGGCATAGCGACAAAAATTCTACTGGCCGCAGCAGTGGCCCTGGTGACAGGTCTATTGATTGTCGGAGGAGCTGCACTGTTCCTTGAAAAGCAGGCACTCGTAGGATTACAGAAAGAAAACAGTCTTACCTTTGTCAACGTTATGGGTGACGACATTAAAGATGCCATGATGGCTGATGACATGAAAAAAGTTGATGCCTACGTCAAAGAGGTCATTGAACATAAACGGGCGGCGGCATTTTCAATCTACAATGATAAGGGTGATGAACGCGGAAGCGGCACCAAGGGGGGTACTCTTGTAGCGGAGGTACTACAGAGCAACAAAGCCGCAAGCTCCGAGACCGTTTCAAACGGCATCCACCTTCTTGAGACAGTGATCCCTCTCCCTAATGAAGAGCGCTGTCAGGGGTGCCATGACAAGGACACAAAAATGCTGGGTGCCCTCAAGCTCAATACCAGCATTGAGCAGGGGTATGCAGCAAACAGAAAAGCCACCATCTGGCTTCTTATTGCAGGTGCAGTGGCACTTGCCGCCAGCTTCATCTGCCTGATGGTCGTTCTCCGTGTTACCGTTACCCGAAAACTCAATGACTTCGTCGCCAAGGTAACCGATCTCTCCCGAGGCGAAGGAGATCTCACCAAACAGATCGTCGTTACCTCCAATGACGAATTCGGGCAACTGGCCGACGAGATCAACTCGCTTGTTGATAAAATAAGGGGAATCATCTCCCAGATAGCCCAAACGAGCGAACAGGTTTCAGCGTCCGCCGTCCAACTCCAGTCAAACTCCGAACAGATGGCTGCCGGTGCCGAGGAAGTTGCGGCCCAGGCCGTAACGGTTGCCACAGCGGGAGAAGAAATGTCAGCCACGTCCGGTGATATTGCCCAGAATTGTCAGATGGCGTCGGAAGGATCGCAACAGGCCAGTGCCGCTGCAGTTTCGGGAACCCGGGTGGTGAATGAGACCATCGCTGTCATGAACAGTATTGCCGAGAGGGTTATGAGCTCAGCAAAGGCGGTTGAAAGCCTGGGGAGTCGCTCTGACCAGATCGGAGCTATCGTTGGCACCATTGAAGACATTGCAGACCAGACAAACCTGCTTGCTCTGAATGCAGCTATTGAAGCGGCCCGTGCCGGAGAACAGGGGAGAGGCTTCGCTGTTGTTGCTGATGAGGTTCGGGCCCTGGCTGAACGCACTACCAAAGCGACCCGGGAAATCGGCGGGATGATTAAAGCTATCCAGCAGGAAACTAAAGGTGCTGTCATTGCCATGGAAGAAGGAGTCAATGAAGTTGCCAAGGGAAGCGAGAAAGCGGCTGACTCCGGCAGGGCCCTCGAGCAGATTCTTGAGCAGATCAACGATGTCAATTCGCAGATTCACCAGGTTGCCACTGCAGCCGAAGAACAGACAGCAACAACATCTGAAATCAGCAACAACATGCAGCAGATTACTGAAGTTGTTGCCAGAACCTCACGGGGAGCCAAAGATTCCGCTACCGCTGCCAACCAGCTTTCGGCACTGGCAGAAGATTTGCGACGAATCGTGGGGCAGTTTAAAGTTGTATAACATCACGATTCTACCTACGAATAGCAAACCATAACTGGCAAGAACCACTAAAAAGCAGAGGGGCCACACTGGTTGTGGGCCCTCTGCTTTTTAAGCTTCATCAGCAACATTCGCTGACTTGAAGTTCCGATAGAGGATCAGGTCGTAGATGATTTTCAACCCTCCGGCAACGATGAACGGACCGCCAAGAAACACTGAGAACAGGGCACCGGCAGCCGCCGGGGAGAGCGAAGCGCCGATCGAACGGGCAATACCGGTTATTCCCGCGGCGGCAGAGCGCTCATCCGGATCGACAACAGCCATGGTATAGGCCTGGCGTGTCGGCACGTCCATCTGGGAGATACTGAAGCGAAGAAGCAGCATGGTAATGGCAAGCCCGAAATTCGGCATAAGCGGGACAAGCATGAGGAGAATATTTGAGGGCAAATGAGTAAACACCATTGTCCGGATGAGTCCGATTCTTTTCGCCAGCGGCACCGCCAGGAGCGCCGAAACCCCGGCAAGCAGATTGGCGCCGAAGAAGATGCTCCCCAGAGCAGCTTCATCCGCACCAAAGCGAACATGAAACCAGTACGCCATAAAACTCTGCAGTACAAAGCCACCCGCAAACGCATCCAGTGAGAACAGCAGTGACAGCTTGACAACGACACGCCGGGATTTGTGCAGTCCGACAACACTGTACGGTATGCTGGAGGTTGATGGCGGGGGAGCTTCGCACGCAGAAGATAGACCGGAAAAAACCAGCGCCAGGATACCGCCGATTAGCGCATAGCCGCACAGCACCACCCGGTAGGATTCCAGCGGACTCACGCCGTGACGCTGCAGCAATGCGGCCAGAAAACCACCCGCAAGGGACCCGACTGCGGTAGACAGCGAACCGGTGAGGTTATACCAGGCGAAAACACCGGTACGATGCTCTTTTGAAACAAGCTGGGAAAGCATCGCCTGCTCAACCGGAAGAAACGGCCCGATTTCATTGCCACTCGGGCTGATGACCCCGACAATGGCTGCAATGATCAGTAGCAGCGGGTTCGTAGTAAGAATAAAAACGACACCGGCAATCAGCATCAGAATGGCGCCGATGATCAGGGTCCGTTTGCGGCCGAAGCGATCGGCAGTCGTGGTGAGAAAAAGGGAGACGCCCGCATCACCGACGAGTGTCAGCGAGAAAAGCGCTCCCATGAGAACATCACTGAAGCCTGACTCTGCCAGATAGAGGGCAAGGACAACGGATAAAAAACCATAGCCAAAGAGCCTGAGGCTGCGGGTGGCAAAAAGCAGCACACTATCCGCCACCATCCGCTTATTCCGGTTGGCAGCAACTTTCACCGGAACTCTTTACTGCCTCCAACTGAGCGTTTCATTTACCTGCATCCTCTTGTAAACCGTTTTGAGGTCACGCTTCTTCAGCGCCTGTTCGAACGCCTCCGGGGTCCCGGTCAGCGCAGCGAACGTGCCGAAATGCATCGGAATAACCATTTTCGGTTTCACCAACTCCACTGCGGCAGCTGCGCGGTCCGGCCCCATGGTGAACTTGTCGCCGATACAGGCCATCATGACATCCACTGCAGAAACATCGCCGACAAACCTCATGTCACCGAACAGATCGGTATCGCCGGTATGGTACACCGTCGGGCCATTGGCTATGGCGATCAGAAAACCACCGGGGTTGCCGGCATACGCCAGGCTCTTCGGCAGACCGCTTTTATCTTCGTAGTCAAGCCCGGAGCTGTGTACTGCCTGAACGAAGGTAATTTTCACCTCGCCGTCCAGCAGTGCCAACGTTCCACCGATGTTGCCGGTGCCGTTAAAATCTGCCTGTTTTGCCGGAAAGTCGCCATATTTAATCATCGCTTTCATCAGATCATTACTGGCAATCAGTTTTGCTCCGGTCTTTTTGGCGATCTCGACCGTATTGCCGATATGGTCACCATGGGCATGGGTCAGCAGAATCTGATCCGCCTTATCGAGACCGGCCAGCAGCTCTTTCCCCTTGGGGTTGGCCGGATTTGACAGCCATGGGTCTATCAGCAGAACCTTACCTTTCGGCGTTGTGATTTTGAACGCCGAATGACCGTACCAGGTGATATCAGTGGTGCCTCCGGCCAATGCAGTTAGTGGAGAAAGAGCCACCGTGGCCAACGCAATCAATCCCAAAATATGCTTTTTCATATCCGCTTCTCCCTATTGAATAATGTTTTCCCGACGTTCACAACAGGACTTATTCTATCTCATTTGATATTCACAGGTAAACACTATTTTAACTCACCGATGGCCACCAATACAGAACCGACACCACTATGAAACAGATCTAAACAAAGCAGGCACTCACGAACGAACGTAAGTGCCTGCTTTCATTATCAGCAAAATGAATGGTAATCAGTCCGGCATCGCCCTGAGCCCTTCCGCAACCACTTCCGCTATATCTTTCACCTGGATCTGTTCCGCCTGCAGGTCTTTAAGGCCGTCAGAAAACATCGTCAGGCAATAGGGGCAGCTGACGCAGAGTGTATCCGGATGATTCGACATGGCCTCTTCAATGCGGTTGAGATTGATCCGGCTTCCCTGCTGCTCCTCCAGCCACATTCTCCCCCCTCCGGCACCACAGCAGAAAGAGTTTTCATGATTGCGCTGCATTTCAACAGGAGCCGTACCGGTAGCGGCGGTGAGAACCTGGCGGGGCGGACTGTAGATATCATTGTGTCTTCCGAGATAACAGGAATCATGGTAGACAACGGTGCCGTACCCGGTTACCTGATGATCAAGCGCAAGCTTACCGCTAGTGAGGAGAGAATTGATAAAATCGCTGTGATGGATCACTTCCAGATCAAGACCGTACTGGCGATAGTCATTTTTGAGCGTGGTGAAACAATGGGGACATTGGGTGATGACCTTGGTGATACCTCGCTCTTTGAATAGCTGGACGTTCTGCAGAGCCATCCGCTCAAAGACAAACTCGTTGCCAAGCCGGCGCAGAGAATCGCCACAGCAGAGCTCATCCTTGCCGAGAATTCCCCAGGAGATTCCGGCGGCATCCAGAATGGAGGTCAATGCAACCGTGACATGCTTCTGCCGGGAATCGAAGGAACCGGCACAGCCGACATAGAGAAGATACTCTGTGGTATGTGCCTCAAAAGGCTTTACATTCAGGGTTGAGTACCATTTTGTCCGGTCAGTCGGGGCAATCCCCCACGGGTTGGAGCGTCCCTCCATATTCTCGAACAGATTAAGCAGTTCCGTCGGGAAACGGGCTTTCATCTGTACCAGATGACGGCGCATTTTGACTATCTTCGGCATCTGTTCGATAAAGACCGGACAGGCGTTCATGCATGCACCGCAGGTCGTACACGACCAGATAGCATCTTCGGATACACTCCCCTCGCCTTTGCCGATCAGCGGCTGTTCAGCCTGAAATTTTTCCTGATCGACCCAGCCGTTGAGCAGATTGTTTTTGATGTCGTGGACCACCTGCCGTGGATTGAGCGGTTTACCGGTGGCAACGGCAGGACAGACATTCTGGCATCGACCGCATTCGGTACAGGAGAATCCGTCAAGCAGATCTTTCCAGGTCAGTTGGTCGACACTACCGGCACCAAACTGTTCTCCTTTTGCAAACAGTTCCCGCTGCTGGGTATTTGGTTTCTCCTGGCTGGCAAAGAAGCAGTTCGGGATTGCGGTGAGGATATGCATGTGTTTGCTGTGCGGCAGATAGTTCATGAACAGCAGCAGAATAACGGCATGCAGCCACCAGAAGTATGAGGCCAGCACCGGCAGCTTATCTGCCGGCACACCGGCCATGACAGAGGCAGCCAGCGATGATACCGGCATAAAGGCCGACGGCACGCTGCCCGAGGCGATCATGGTGCCGTGAAGGCCGAAATAGGCGAGCATGAGGAGTGCAATGCTGGCGAGGATCAGAAAGGCCTCCGCACTGCGGGGAGAGGTGTAGGATGTCGCCATGTACTCCGGTGCAAAAAAGAGCCGCCTGAAGGCGGCAAGTACCACAGCAAACAGCGCAAGCAGGGAGACAAGATCAAATACAAACAGAAGAGAGTTATGCAGCGGCTGTGGCAGCAGATCCAAGCTGACCGCAGGGATAAGCCCTGCGAGAAGAAATTCGCCATTGGCAACAAGAAGGATGAGAAAAGCCCAGAAAATGACGGCATGGTTCAGGCCGAACGGCTTGGCAATGACCCGCTTCTGACCGAATGCATAACGGAAAGCGTTCAGTACCCGCCGGCCGGGATTCTGGAAACGATCTTCCGCTACGCCGATGGAAACAAGCGACAGTTTCCGGTAACAACTCCAGCTGAAGAGTATCAGAGAGGCGACAAGAATCGGGGCGTAAATGGTAACATTGGGTGTCATGCTGTGGTCCTCACGTGCGGGTGTGTATTAGCTACGCTTGTTTCAGGGCCCGGATCTCACGGGTGAGTTCCGGCACTATTTGGAACAGGTCACCGACAATTCCATAGGTTGCTACCTCGAAAATAGGAGCTTCCTTGTCACGGTTGATAGCGATGACCAGGTCAGAATCCTGCATACCGACCAGGTGCTGGATAGCACCGGATATGCCGCAGGCAATATAGATTTTGGGACGCACCGTCTTTCCGGTCTGCCCAACCTGGCGATCATGGGGCATCCACCCGGCATCAACGGCACTGCGGGAGGCACCGATAACACCGCCCAATTCATCTGCCAAATCCTGAAGAATGGCAAAGTTGGCGGGCCCCATCATGCCGCGCCCTCCGGAGACGATAAACTCGGCACCGGCTATGTCCACTGAGTCTTTCTTGGAATCCTTGATGATCTCGATAACCTTGGCCAGGACATCTTTTTCCCTGACGCTGCACTCTTCGCGGATGATGGTGCCGCTTCTCCCTGGATGTTTCTCGGGCATCGGCATAACATGCGGGCGTACGGTAGACATCTGCGGACGGAACTTGTCACACATGATCGTTGCCATTATGTTGCCACCGAAGGCAGGGCGCGTCTGCATCAGATTGCGCTTGTCATCGATTCCCAGGCCGGTGCAGTCCGCCGTCAGACCGGTCTTGACCACGGTAGCGACGGCACCGGCCAGGTCCCGCCCCAGTCCCGTCGCCCCCATCAGAATAATCTCCGGTTTGTATCTGTCTATCAGTTGACAGAGAGCTTTTAAATAAACCTCTGTCCGATAGTGCAGGAATACCGGTGCATCAATCAGGTACGCCTGATCAGCACCATAGGTAAAGGCTTCGCTGCAGAGATGTTCAACGTTCTCGCCGAGAACGACTGCCGATAACGATACATTGAGAATATCGGCCAGCTCACGCCCTTTGCCGAGCAGTTCCCAGGATACTTTGGCCGCCTCGCCCTCTGTCTGCTCGATAAAGACCCACACACCACGGTATGCTGACAGCCTCTCGGCAAGGGCTTTTGCTTCAGGGTCATCATCCTCATCCGGAGCAGTTCCGCCTTTCTGCAGGGCAGCAAGAATCTGCAGTTCCTCGGGAGTAAAGAACATCTCGATCGCCTGGGCAGGACAGATTTTTACACACTTGAGACAGCCGATGCATGTGCCGGCGGCGATAACCGGCTCACCGGCATCATTCATCTCGATACAGTTGACGGGGCAGGAACTCTGGCAGCGCGCCCCGCAGGCGATGCATCTGCCGCTGACGAGCTGAGCCCGGCCTCGCGGTTTCTTGATTGCTTTAGTGGTTTCACTCATTGCTGATTCCTTATACGGGAAGTAGATCCTTGCTCAACAGTTTCTGGATCAACAGCCTGGCGGTTCCGGACGGATCGCCGGCACCGTCGCCGATAATCTCGCCTTTGTCACGTTCCGGCGAAAAAATCCGGCTGACCCACGTTGGCGACCCTTTCAATCCACAGCCGTTAACATCCAATCCAAGGACCTTGTTGTCCCAGACCTGGACGTGAGCATCGGCAGACTCCAGGCGCATGGGCACAATCGGATAACGAGGGCGGTTCAGTTCTCTGACTACAGTGATCATAACTGGCAATGGGGCATCAACGATCTCGTAGCGTCCCTCCAGCTTACGGCGAACCCGGATTGTCCTTTTGATCGGGTCAAGATTCTCGATCCGGTCAACCAGAGTTAACTGCGTATAGCCCAACCGGGTGGCAATACCCGGACCGACCTGGGCGGTATCGCCGTCAATGGTTTGCTTGCCGCAGAGAACGACCCCTACATCCTCCTGTTTATTCAGCCGCAGAATTGCTTCCGAGAGAACATTGCTTGTTGCAAGTGTATCGGCGCCGCCGAAACAGCGATCTGATAAGAGTATCGCTTCATCCACTCCGAGAGCCAGAGCCTTACGCAGGGTTGCCTCGGCGTTGGGTGGCCCCATGGAGAGAGTTGCCACACGGCAGCCAAAGCGGTCCTTGAAGCATAACGCCTCCTCCAAAGCATGGGTGTCATAGGGGTTGACGATGAACGGAATACCATCCCTCACCAGAGTGTTGGTAACCGGATCAATCTGGACCTGGGTGGTATCGGGAACTTGTTTGATACAGGCAACAACGAGCATGAATGTTTCCTCGAAAATAAATCGGCCGGAGGCGGTACTTCCCTCCGGCCTTGAAAGGAGCACAAATGGCAGTATGTGCTCGTCCAACATCTAGTAACTGTACGGTTTCCGGCTTGCGGGCGCATCGTCTTGAGACAGGTGATTACGTAGTCTCAAGACGATGTACTCCACGCAGTCTAATGGTCGGAAGCCTTTGCGATTCCTAAACCGGTATTCTGACGCACATAGACCTCATTGAACATTTCTTCAGCTCTCCGTTCGCGGAAGAGGAGGCAGCCGAAAATCGCCGCCAGAAAACCAAACGGTACCGATACAATACCAGGGTTCTTCAGCGGGAAGAGTGGCGCATCAAGACCGAGCATTGATGTTCCGTCCTTGTTCTTCTCGTAATCGGCACGTGACTTTTCCAGCATTTTCAGATCCTTTTCTGCCAGTACGACCCCTTCAGCCTGCTTCTTTTCAAGAGTTGTAACGATTTTCTTTGCATCGGCAGCAATCTTCTTGGGATAGGTCATGTTGGGGGAAACCATAACCAGGCCGATGGCGGTAACAGCCCCGACTGTAAGGCCCGATACGATACCGGCAGTGTTAAAGCGTTTCCAGAAGAGAGAGAGAAGAATCACCGGGAAATTTCCGGAGGCGGCCACGGCAAATGCCAAAGCTACGAGGTGAACTATGTTCTCTTTTTCGGCGGCGATTCCCAATATGATGGCAACAATCCCGACCACCAGAGAAGTGATCCGTGCAACTCTGACCTGGTCATGCTGTTCAGCGTGCCCGTCTTTTATGATATTTACATAAATATCGTGGGAGATGGCCGCAGAGGAAGCCAGTACCAGTCCGGAGACAACCGCAAGGATGGTGGTGAACGCCACCGCGCAGACGAACGCAAGAAACAGATCGCCGGTGACGGAACCAGCGCCGCCGCCAAGATATTGGGCCAGCAGGAGTGCCGACATGTTGCCGCCCTTATCAACGGACATAAGCGTCTGCGGAGTAAGATAGATAGATGCACCAAATCCAAGAATTGTGGTCATGATGAAAAAGAATCCGATCAGGAACATTGCTACGATAACACTCTTTCGGGCAGACTTGGCATCGGGAACCGTGAAGAATCGCATCATGATGTGCGGCAGACCGGCCGCACCAAGCAGCCAGGCAATGCCGAGCGAGATCTGGTCAATCGGATTTTTGAGAAAGAGACCGGGCTCAAGAAATCGCTGGCCGTAATCAAATCCCGGTTCTGCAAGCGGATGCTTCAGGAGCATCCTGACATGATCCTGAATCGGGACGCTGGAAGCGATCTCGGCAAAGAAACGGATCGGATTCATCCCGACTTTCACGAGGATCATCACCGACATGAAGACCCCGCACGACATCAGCAGTCCAGCCTTGATGATCTGTACCCAGGTAGTCGCCTTCATCCCGCCGAAAACAACATAGACCACAATCAGCACGCCAACGCCGATTACTGAGGCTCTGAAGGGAATGTCAAGCAACACCTGCATCAGCTTGCCGGCTCCGACCATCTGGGCCAGAAGATAGAAGACCGAGACTGCCACAGTTGAAACCGCGGCAAATCCACGAACAACTTTCGGAGATGAGCGGAAGGAGAGGATGTCACCCATTGTGTACTTGCCGGCATTTCGACACGGTTCGGCAATGACCAGAAGTATGGTAACAAAGGTGACCAGGGGACCGACTGCGTACATGAAGCCATCCATTCCCGCTATTGAAATCAGTCCGGTAATTCCGAGGAACGTAGCCGCTGACAGGTAGTCTCCGGCAATGGCCCAGCCGTTCTGAAAACCGGTAATGCCTCCACCCGCCGTATAGAAGTCGGCTGCGGATTTAGTGGTGCGTGACGCCCATACCACAATTCCCAGGGTAACGCAGATAATCGCCAAAAACATACCGATGGTTAAGACCCGATTGGTTTTAAGCTTTGTTGGCACCGCTGGCGCCGGAGCTGCAGCTTTTACAGCAGCAGCGGGACCGGCAGCCGTTACAGTGCCGGCAGGCGCCTGCTGTGCCGCTGACGGTTGCGCACCTGATGCGCCAATCGCCGGGGCAGGCGCTTTCGGTGCCGTGCCAGCTGGTTCGACAGCAAGTACCGACGTACCAAACATCAGTACTATTGTCATACAAAGAAACAAATTTTTCATAGTGATCCCCCCTTTATTGCAATTCATCAATCAGTTCATGGGTAAGCCGGTCGAATTCTTTATTGGCAACATGGGCATAATACATGGCAATCCCCCATGATGTCAGGAACTGGAACAGCGCAAATAGATAACAAAAATTGATATTTCCTATAATTTTTATTTTAAACAGTTCCGGGGCGTATCCGGCTCCAGCGATGAGGAGGAAATACAAAACCGATGCGAACCCCCACCAGCCGAAAAGGAAGGTGCGTTTCCTCCTCGTCAACTCCTGGAACTTCGGACTTTCTGCGATTGCATCCCAATCATATTTTTTAGCCATAATTTTCTCCTTTGCAGATAGCTGCAGTTGATGGTTCATCCCGTACATGCGTGTTAATGCGACCTTGGCAAACAGATACCATCGTCAGGAGATCTTGTTACTTCGCCGCCAGATATTCAATTCCTGCGCCTGCTTGATCAGCTCCTCCCGAAAATCGGGGTGCGCTATGTTGATAAGCGCCTCAGCCCGCTGCCACGTTGATTTCCCTTTCATCTGGGCGTAGCCGAACTCCGTCACAATGTAGTGGGTGATCGAGCGCGGACAGGTGACGATCGTACCGGGAGATAATGTCGGCACGATCCGGGAGCCGATGCTTCCATCTTTTTTCTTGAAGGTGGAGCTGATACAGATAAGCCCCTTGCCCCCCTCCGATTTAAAAGCCCCGAAGATAAAATCCAGCTGACCGCCGGTACCGGAGATCTGGCGCGGACCGCTTGATTCTGACGCCACCTGGGTAAACAGATCCACCTCCAGGGCATTATTAATCGCGATCACTTTATCGTTCTTGCAGACAATATCGGGATCATTGGTGTAATTAACCGGATACGTGGCACACATCGGGTTGTTGTCGAGAAATTCGTACAACTTCTTCGATCCCATGGCAAAGGTGTACACCATCTTGCCCTTGTCGATATTTTTCCGTTTCCCGGTAATCCGGCCGGCCTCAAACATTTCGACATACGAATCAGCCAGCATCTCGGTGTGTACACCGATATCCTTGAGATCGCTCTGTGCAATCAACGAACCGACAACATTCGGCAATCCACCGATCCCGAGCTGAATAGTTGCCCCGTCCTCCATCAGTTCCATGACGTGAGAGGCGATCCCCCTATCTGCGTCGCTTGCAGCTGATGCCGGCAATTCCACCAACGGGTTGTTCGGCCCCTCCACCACAAAATCAACTTCGGAAATGTGTATCCCTTCGCTGTTACCACCAAGACAACGAGGACAATTTGTATTTACCTCGACAATAACCGTGCGCGCTTTCTGGCAGTAGGCAGGAGTTATGGAGCACGAGGTCGAAAAGTTGAAAAAGCCTTTGTCATCCATCGGCGCGACCTGGACAAAAGCCACATCCACCTTATTGTATTTGGTAATTATTCGTGGCCCCTGATGGTAGGTAAAGGGGATATAATTTGTCAGTCCGGCCTCGGAATACTTCCTCCCCACTCCGGAAAAATGCCAGTCATCCCAGGTGAAAACGTCACGTTTCGGGTCGACCTCGACACACTTGAGCGGCCTGGTTCTGGTGGTTGTCTCCAGAATAATGTCGCTCAGCTCATCTTTTCTCTGTGCAAGGGCCGCATCCAGCGCCTCGATGTTCTGGGCAAATTCCCCCATAAAAATGACATCCCCGGACTTAACGATCCTGACCGCATCATCCGCACTTCTCAGCTTTGTCCGGTACTGATTTTTCCAGATAGTTGGCATGACACTTCCTCCTTTAATATAGTAATGTTCACCATTTACATTCGTTTATGCTACCCGGCGACTTTTGCGGTCAGCGCGGGTACGAACTGCATGACGTCGGCCACGACCAGTACGTCGGCAATTTCACCGATCGGCGCATCTTTGTCCTTGTTGATGGCAAGGATGAAGTCGGATTT
>JAQTXD010000050.1 GCA_028688955.1 Desulfuromonadaceae bacterium | reverse complement strand
AACTTCATCAATTATGCGGAGATGCTGATGCCCGCCTCCAACTATTGGAATGTGATTCACGGCAGAAGTCCGGGTGAGGTGAGTCAGGACACGGAAGGTGTGCAGATCATGCGGATTTTGGGGAAAAATATGGCCTGGTTGATGAAACTGGTGGAACACGGTAAGGGCACAATACCCCCACCGGAACGGGAGCCGAAGGCCTTCATGAGTTTCATTCACTGAAATTGAAGATTTCCGGGCAGATGATTGGGAAATGATCAAATTTAAAGGGGATCGGCTGCGCAGCAGAAAAAAGGTCGGCTGACTCATTGCGCCACTGCGCCCATACGGTGTCAAGTGGCTATGGTAATTGGGCAATCAGCTGCACGTGCTTTGCATTGTACTGTTTCAGCACGATCTGTACCTGACCACAGAGGATTTCACGATGTCTACACGCCGAATTGCGAAAATATTCAAGAGCCAGCCAACTGTAGAAGGTGCAGGTGTCCACCTGAAACGGGCATTCGGTTATGCTCAGGTACCTCTGCTTGACCCCTTTCTCATGCTGGATGATTTTCATACCTCAATTCCAGGTGAATATCTGGCCGGTTTCCCCTGGCATCCCCATCGTGGAATAGAAACCATCACCTATATTTTCGAGGGGCTCGTTGAACATGGTGACAGCATGGGGAACACGGGCGTGATCAGCGCCGGTGATGTGCAGTGGATGACTGCCGGCAGCGGCATAATCCATCAGGAAATGCCGAAAGAGAGTCCCACCGGCACCATGTGGGGGCTTCAGTTCTGGGCCAATCTGCCCGCTGATCAGAAAATGATGCATCCGCGGTATCGTGACGTAAAGGCGGCTGATATTCCTGAAATAACTCTTGAGGGAGGTGTTCTGGCAAAGATAATTGCCGGAACTGTTGACGGCGTGCAGGGCCCGGTAAAAGACATCGTGATAGAACCGGAAATGCTGGATATATACATCCCTGCTGATTCGGTATTTCGGCACACCATTCAAAAAGGCCACACGGCATTCATCTACATTCTTTCAGGGGAAGGACGTTTCGATGAAAGTGGTGACATCTGCCAGAACGAAACATTGCTTCTGTTCGAGCGTTCAGGAGATGCAGTGAAGATTGAGACGGATGGTACGCCGGCCAGATTCATGCTCGTCTCAGGCAAACCGCTTGGTGAACCGGTTGCCTGGGGTGGCCCGATTGTCATGAACACGCAAGAGGAACTGCAGACGGCGTTCGATGAATTCAACACGGGGACTTTTATCAAACGTGATTGACAGCGGCCCGGTTGAAAAGTGATGTCACAAACGCTTGATTAATGCGGCTTTGTCATATATGATCCACATCAATTTTATCTGCCTGGCAATGGAGCCCGGCACACCCTCTGCGGTGTGTCGGGCTTTTTTTGTTATGCATCCTCAGTACAGCGGAGATACACCGGTGCCGCATCAGTGTTACGCATGACATGCGGGCTGTAACGGCAGTTAAATAACCACGGGCAGTTAAATCACACGGGAGGTACGAATTATGGCATGGACATCAACGAAACCGCTTGTAGCAGGCAAGTATTGGTATGATCCGAATGGGCATCATCAGGCCGGTCGCCAAAAACATGAATTACGGATAGTCGCCATTCGCACTGATGATAACGGCAATCTCGTTGCGTTGCTGCATGGAGCTTCCGGGAGTGCGCCAATCGAAACATTGAATGGTGACTGGTGTGGGCCGATAGAACCGCCGGTGTAATGTTTCAGGCTGAGTCTGAGTCCTGTTGTTTCGGCAGGGAGTGTCGGATCGTTCGTTTAACTTTATCTACATATCGACAGCAGTTATCCATGCAATGATGCCCGGCATGCCTTGAGACGGCTCCCGGGCATTTTTTTGTCGTCCGCTGCGTTGTCGTCACTCGGGAGCATCAATGGCAAATATCATTTTTTGGGAAAAACCGGGCTGTCAGGGAAATGCCCGGCAAAAGGAAATTCTACGCGCCTCCGGCCATGAACTGGAAGTGCGCGATCTGCTGTCTGAACCGTGGAGCGCTGAGAGCCTGGCCCTCTTTTTTGGGGAGCGTCCGGTTGCTGAATGGTTCAACCCGGCTCATCCGCGGGTGAAGTCGGGTGAAGTGAACCCCGCAGCTTTCGGGCGGGATGAGGCACTCGGGTTAATGGTGGCCGAACCGCTCTTCATCGTACGTCCTCTGATGCTGGTCGGCACAGAGCGGCTGGCAGGTTTTGACGTACCGGAAGTACACAACTGGATAGGTCTTGCACTCGACAGCGTCGGCCCACGGGACCCGAGGAACTGTCCCTGTGTTACCGGCACGGGAGTACCGGTCAGGCAGCCATGATCCCCGGGCCGCAACGAATAGCTATCCATCAGGCGGGGCACGCGGTAGTACAGACAATCGTGGGGCGGCAGCGCTTTGCCGTAGCCCGTGTCTCAATTGATGTCGAGCCGGTCGAGTCCTGGCGGGGACTTCCCGCGCAGGGTGAGGCGCTTCTCGACCGGGAGACGGTCCTGGGTCTCTATGAATTTGGTCTGGTCACGTTAGCCGGCATTGCCGCCGAAGATCACTATCTGGCAGAAACGCCTCCGGAGGGCGAACCGCTGGTTGCCCTGAGCGACCTGGCGGCATGGCAGGAACGGGCGTGGGACGTGCTGAAGAGCGAAGCCAGGGTGAATCTCGTCAGCCGCAACGTTATGGCCAGGCTTCATGAGTGGATGGAGAACAGCGCTCTCTGGTCGATAGTCGAATCTCTTGCCGCCGCGCTGCTGGCAGATGGGGTGGTGGAGGGAGATTCACTGCGGCAGATACTTGCACCGTTGACAGAGGAATATGAAAGATTGAGATAATCAGGGACACGTACTCTTCCCTCTGCTATAGTGGCGGCTCCCGGGTTACCAGGACCCGCCGGAAAGGGGAAAGACAATGAAGTACACTGTATGCCTGATAATTGTTCTGTCTTTACTGATCATGCTCACTGGCTGTAGCAGGCTGACCATCGAAAATTATTCCAGAATCAAAACCGGACTGGAGTACTCCGAGGTAGTCAAAATCCTCGGTAAACCTGACACCTGTTCGGATGTGATGTATGTAAAAAGCTGCGTCTGGGGAAACGAACAGAAGAACATCACGGTGAACTTCATGGGGGACAAGGCACTCCTTTTCACAAGCAGGAACATCAAATAGGGAGCAACCCGCGGAGCCTGCCGCATTGCCGGTCACAGAGTAACCGTTGTAGAAACGCCGGGTATGGTGCGGAAACGGTCAGGAAGGAATGAACAGCAGATGACCCATTTGAAGTATTTAGCCGGCTATTCGGCGCAGATTACCGACCGGGTGGCCGAACTGGTAGCAGAAAACCGTTTGGGTGGCGTCCTTTTGCAGAAATACCCGAAGGCACACGATATTAGAACCGATAAGGCGCTCTATGACTTTACCGTCACCCTCAAGAACGAGTTCATGCGCACGACGCAACCGCTGAGCAGGGTAGCCTACGACGGGAAGATCAGTCTGGTCAACAACGCCCTGGGGATGCACACGTTTGTATCACGGGTACAAGGGGGCAGGCTGAAGGCAAAGCATGAAATCCGCATCGCATCCGTTTTCCGCGACGCTCCCCGGGAATTTCTGAACATGATAGTCGTACATGAGCTGGCGCACTTGAAAGAGAAGGAGCACAACAGGGCGTTCTACCAGCTCTGTGAATATATGGAGCCGGCCTACCGTCAGCTGGAGTTCGATACGCGGCTGTTCCTGACCCATGTGGAGATGGCTGGTTCGCCGTATCTCCCGGCATAACCGGCGCACTCCCGGTTCTCTCCCCGATTCTCGTGGCGGCTTGCCGCCGCCTTCCTCAGTATTTGATTCTGCCCGTGCAAAATATTCCTCCCTGATCTCAATAGTTGTTACGCTGCTTTTTGTCCGCTCATGTGCCGATCAGCAGAATTAGTAGCGGATTATCATTCAATAAATCAGCGGGAATCGTCTATCGGTGTAAGAATTTTCCGGAGTAGGGTATAATCGGCAGTACCCATTCAAGAGAACAGCGACAAGGAGACATAATGCAAAAACGCACATTAGGGAAAAGTGGTCTGGAGGTTTCGGCACTCGGGCTCGGCTGCATGGGGATGAGCTTTTCATATGGGCCCCCTAAAAATACTCAGGAGATGATCTCGCTGCTCCGGACAGCCGTGGAGCGGGGCGTCACTTTTTTCGATACGGCGGAAGTATATGGCCCGTTCATCAACGAGGAGCTGGTCGGCGAGGCGCTCTCGCCGTTGCGTGACCGGGTGGTAATCGCGACCAAATTCGGATTCAATACCGCTGTTGATCCCAGAGGAATGAAAGGCGGGGCTCCAGCCTTGAATAGTCGCCCGGAGCACATCAAACAGGTGGCCGAGGATTCGCTCAAACGACTCAGGATTGATGCCATCGACCTTTTCTACCAGCACCGTGTCGATCCAGATGTGCCGATTGAAGACGTGGCGGGAGCGGTAAAGGAGCTTATCCAAGAAGGAAAAGTCAGATATTTCGGCCTTTCCGAGGCCGGAGCCCAGACGATCCGCCGTGCGCACGCCGTGCAACCGGTGGCGGCTGTCCAGAATGAATACTCGCTCTGGTGGCGCCGCCCTGAAGAAGAAATTCTGCCAACTATCGAAGAGCTGGGTATTGGCCTTGTTGCCTATAGTCCACTGGGCAAGGGATTTCTCACGGGTCGGATTGACGAAAACACGACCTTCGACAGTAGCGACTTCCGCACCACCCTGCCACGCTTTACAGCAGAGGCACGAAAAGCGAACCAGGCCATGGTTGATCTGCTCGCTGCCATCGCAGCGCAGAAGAATGGGACACCTGCCCAGATAGCACTTGCGTGGCTGCTGGCCCGGAAACCGTGGATCGTACCCATTCCCGGGACCACGAAGCTGAACCGCCTGGACGAAAATATCGGCGCAGTGGATATTGAGCTCACCGTCAATGATCTCGACGATATTGATAACGCCGCCGCACAGATCACGGTTGAAGGGGCACGCTACCCTGAAAAGCTGGAGCAGATGACCAATCGCTGAATTATCAAACCCAACAAAGGAGGATTCACCATGTATAATGCCAAAGCATATTCCGCAGCCAGCGCAACATCACCGTTTGCATCCGACACCATCACACGCCGTGAAACAACCGAACGCGATGTGCAGATCGAAATCCTGTTCTGCGGCATCTGCCATTCCGATCTCCATACGGTCCGCAACGAATGGAGCAGTGTCATGCCTACAACGTACCCCTGCGTCCCCGGTCACGAGATCGTCGGTCGGGTTACGAAAGTCGGCAGCGAAGTCACCGGTTTTACCGTAGGCAATCTGGTTGGCGTCGGCTGCATGGTCGATTCTGACCACACCTGTCCCAACTGCCATGACGGCCTTGAACAGTTCTGCCCCGGATCAACCTTCACCTATAATTCCCCGGACAGACATCTGGGCGGGGTTACCTATGGTGGCTACTCTGAAAGCATCGTCGTCGATGAACGCTTTGTGCTGCGCGTACCATCCAACCTCGACCTGGCCGGTGTCGCGCCACTGCTCTGCGCCGGAATCACGACATACTCACCCATACATCGCTGGGGCGACATTACCGGTAAAAAAGTAGGGATCGTCGGTCTTGGCGGCCTGGGGCATATGGGGGTCAAGTTTGCCAGGGCATTCGGAGCCCACGTAGTCGTCTTCACCACTTCGGCGCATAAAAAGGAGGATGCAATCCACCTGGGTGCCCACGAGGTTATCATCTCCTCCAACGCTGATGAGATGCGGAAGCACGCCGGTACCTTCAACTTCATCCTGGACACCATTGCTGCTGATCACGACATCAACGCCTACATCAACATGCTCGGTCGTGACGGCAACATTACCCTTGTCGGTGCCCCGGAAACACCACTTCAGGTTTCTGCCTTTGCCCTGATATTCGGTCGAAAAAGCCTCTCCGGTTCTCTCATCGGCGGGATTGCCGAGACACAGGAGATGCTTGATTTCTGTGCTGATCACAACATAACCTCAGATGTCGAAGTTATACCGGTTCAGAAAATCAACGAGGCCTATGAGAGACTGCTCAAGTCCGATGTGAAATATCGTTTTTCGATTGATATGGCATCGCTTAAATCAGAATAAACAGACTGAATAACCCCCGGATATCGGACGGGCGGCCAAACGGCCGCCCGTCCTGTTTCTGAATGATGGATGCCCGGCGAATCTGCCCTGAGCGAATAGGTGTGCAGATACCATCTTGACAGAGGAGGTAATTAAAACGTATTTGAGACCGGTATATTCATCGATTCTCACCGGGGGGGTGGGACTATGTCCGGCATCAAACCAAGCACGGGAGCGGTTTCCGATCGGAATACGGCAGTTGCGCGGGAAGTTGAACGGTTAAAGCGGAGGGTCATCTGGAGTGAACGGGCGGGAGTCGACAACTGGCGGCAGATCACCTTCCTCTACCGGGTAGCTGACCGGTTCGGCGACCGGATCCTTGGCCATTCCTTCTGCCGCGGGGAAATAGGGGCAAGCGGCTGCACGACCGGATGCTGCTGCAACTGCAGGCCTGATGTCTTTGCCTCTGAGCAGAAGGTGCTCGATCTGCTGCCGAAAAGGCTCGACAATTCCGGATACTGCCCATTTTTCAACCAGGCCAGGAAGAACTGCGGTATTTATGGGGTCAGGCCGTTTGCCTGCCGGGTTTATTTCAACCTTGGCTCTACGGTTCATTACTGCCGTAACCCGAATGACACGACTCTGTTGATGTTTGATAGCCTTAAGCCTCATCTTGAGAGGGTTCTCGGGGCGTACATGGGAGGGTATGTTTGTGGAAACTCTGTCCCCGGAGAATAGTGGACGAGTGGTGCCCTTTTAGGGAAAAACAACGTTTCCTGTACTGCTTCAGTCACACGATGATTATTTGGCACTGGAATGTTTTATGGAATGAAATGAGCGATGACAGAGCGCTGCTGGTCCCGGTTGATACGGTTGTAACCCTGTTCAGTATGGGAACCAGAAAATAAAACATATTTTGACTATTTGAAGCAGTTTATGATAATGATGGTGCAAAATAGTATCTAAACCCCAGTATTACATTCAACCAGAGGCTATTATGGAAAAAACAGACCCACAGGCATTGTTTGAAAAACTTGCATCAAACGGGCAGCGGATGTTTAAAGATTTCTCTACTTCTGAAACACAGGAAATGGCAAGCCAGTTAGCACATTCCTGGAATACGATCGTGAAGCGTTCGATGGAAAACCCTGATGAGTGGCTGAAAACGATCACCGGATTTTACCAGGACCAGTTTAATCTGTTTATCAATATGTTCACCCCACCTGCTGACAAAGCACCTCAACTGACAGACAGACGATTTACTTCTCCGGAATGGCAGGAAAGTCCGGTGCACAATTATATCATGCAGTCATATCTGCTGGCGTCTCGCCAGTTGACGGGGCTGGCTGCGGACTCATCACAGGATGAGGCGACCCGGTATAAGTGCGAATTTTATATACGTCAGTTTATCGACGCAATGTCACCTTCAAATTTTGCTTTGACCAACCCTGAAATTCTTAAGGAAACGCTGGAAAGCAAGGGGCAGAACCTGATAAATGGACTTGATCAGCTGATGAAGGATTTTGAAAAAGGTCGTATCAGTATGACCGATGAATCTGCGTTTGAGCTGGGCAAGAATATAGCGACCACTCCCGGCTCCGTAGTGTTCCAGAATGACCTTATACAATTGATCCAGTTCAAGCCGATGACAGAAAAAGTCAATGAACGTCCGCTTTTGATCATACCGCCCTGCATCAACAAATATTATGTGCTTGATCTGTCCGAGCATAATTCCTATGTTCGATATTGCCTGGAGACGGGCAACAATGTGTTTATCATTTCATGGCGCAATCCGGATGAAGCGCTTGGAGACAAATCTTGGGAAGACTACCTCAACGAAGGAACGATCCCGGCCGTAAACGCAGTCAAGAAAATAACCGGCGCAAAAAAGATCAACGGTGTTGCCTGGTGTATCGGCGGCACTATGCTGGCTACTACGATTGCTGTTCTGGCGGCAAAAAAGAAAAAGCCTTTTGCATCAGCAACCTTTTTTACCACGCTGCTCGATTATTCTGACCCCGGGGAATTGCGTGTATTTATTGACGAATCACAGGTTGCGCAGTTTGAACAGAAACTTAAGGATGGCGGCGTCATGCCGGGCAAGCAGCTGGCCACGACCTTTGCGATGTTGCGCGCCAATGATTTGATCTGGAACTATGTGGTGAACAATTACCTGAAAGGGAAGACGCCCCCGCCGTTTGACATTCTGTACTGGAACTCTGACTCAACGAATATGACAGCATCCATGTATACCTGGTATCTGCGTAACATGTATCTGGAAAACAAGTTGATTGAGCCGGGTGGGGTGATGCTGTGCGGCGTTCCGGTTGACCTTCGTAAAATTGATTGCCCGATTTATTACCTGTCTGCTATTGAAGATCACATCGCCCCGTGGAAAACGACGTTTATTTCGACCGAGGTCCTGACCGGCCCGATGCAATTCGTGCTGGGTGCCAGTGGGCATATTGCCGGTGTCATTAATCCTGCCAATAAAAACAAGCGCAATTTCTGGATAAACGGTGAGATGGGAAAAGGTGCTGACCATTGGCTGGAAACTGCGGAACTTGTCCCGGGCAGTTGGTGGACGCATTGGGATGCGTGGCTGAAAAGTACAGGTGGAAAAACAATTCCTGCACCGTTGCAGGTCGGCAGTAAGGATTATCCGGAAATAGAAGCTGCTCCTGGCGCGTATGTCCTGGCCAGGACGTAATTAACCACACCACCACGGAGGGAAACAAATGAAAATACATTTTGACATCGATGCAACTCCTCAGGAGCTACGTACTTTTTTTGGACTGCCGGACGTTGAGACTCTGCAGAAGGAGATGATGGACCAGATACGGGAGAAAATGCTGGGCGGTGTCGAAGGATTCGATATTCGTTCCATTATGAAGCCTTTGCTGCCTGAAAATCTGATGTCAGTGAGTTCCATGCAGAAAAGTTTCTGGGACGCGTTCACCAAAACAACCAGTTCCAGTGACGGAAAGGATTGATTGTTTCGCTTTGGGTGTCGCCGGAAATCGGGAGAGAGATCCGCCCAGTCGCGACCGGGTACGCTGGAGGAAACGTTGGACGTGGTGAAAAACAAGAGAGTTCCGGGTACAGAATAACGTGCAAGGCAGAGGCGACCACTTCGGTCGCCTTTGCCTTGCAGCCGGCGTTTTGCATAAAAAAAGCCCCGGTTTCCCGGGGCTTTGGTCTTTGCTGGAGGTACGGTTAGGCTCTCATTACGTTCGCGGCTTGAAGCCCTTTCGGACCCTTGGTTACTTCAAACGTTACGCTATCACCTTCAACAAGCGACTTGAATCCGTCGCCTGCAATAGCTGAAAAATGGCAAAAAACATCATCGCCATTCTCCTGCTCAAGAAATCCAAAACCTTTGCTGTCGTTAAACCATTTAACTGTTCCGTTTACCATTGTGTACTTTCTCCTGATTCTGTTCGTTTGATTTGCCCTGTGAATTTCAGACAGCGTACTACTAGGGTCTTTAATGCGCGAAGTCAATCAGCAAATGGCGGCTGGCCATAATATATTTTCGACAGAATCGACAAGCGGATCAGAGGATTACTAATTACAGTGCCACAATTCAGTGTTGATAGTCTCTTGGGGGTAGCAGTCCGGGCTCTGATAGTGTATTATCCCCTGCCGGAACGGAATGTTATCATCTGCGTTGGCAATACACATTACCCCGGTTGGAGAAGATCGTATGGACATCAACATGGCTGTATTGAAAAATCTTATAAGTAAACGTAGCGATGAGATCGAGAAAGCTGTCAGTGGAACCGGCTATCTGGCAAAAACAGTGATCGGAGTCGGCACCTTCCTGCTGGATAATGAAGGGGACATCGATCTGCTGTCCGCGAAACAGAAGGTTGTTTTCGATAAATTTATTGTGCCGCTGCTGTCTGCGCCGCGCCGATAACCGCATACCACTTTCAGCGGCCACATCGAGAGGGTGCTCTGCACGATTTGGAGGAAGTACATGAGAAACATACTATGGTCAGGTGTAATGTGTTTACTGCTGTTGTCCGGTTGCGGTTGGAACGGAACGCCGACCCGGAACAATGATTTTACTCCGCTGACGTCGATCACCATTACGCCGGTCTATTCCACGATTGCTGCGGGTACCTCCACCACGCTTACGGCAGTAGGGAATTTCTCCGGTTTGTTCACCCGTGATGTTACTGATCAGGTGGTCTGGTCGAGCGGTACGGCTGCCGTCGCTGACTTCATTACTGCTGCGGACAAAAACCGGGTGACCGGTTCAACTTCGGGACATTCCATCCTCACTGCGACAGTAGGGAGTGTGTCGGCGACGTACACGCTTACGGTAAGCTCTGCCGCCATCACTTCGCTGGCAATCACCCCCGTTGCTCCATCTAAAGCCCAGGGATTGACTACTCAGTTCACAGCACATGGTACCTTTGATGACGCTTCAACTCAGGACCTGACCTTCGATGCTTCCTGGTCTTCGAGCGATACCGCCGTGGCGACGGTCACTCAGGGATTGGCTAAAGGGATCGCTGTCGGTACGGCAACCATTTCCGCAACATTTGGTGCCAAGAGCGACTCAACTCTGCTGACGGTCACTGCGCCGGTGCTGCAATCGATTGCGGTCACGCCTGACAATTCCACCGTTTCAGGTATCTCAAAAACAGTGAATTTTATCGCTACCGGTACCTATTCGAACGGAACGACAGCGGATATCACTGCTCAGGCTGCGTGGAAATCATCTCAGCCAAGCATAGCATCAATTGTTGAGAGCAGCGGGGTGGCTACAACCCTTACCGCGGGAACAACCTCTATCAGCGCGACGATGAGCGGTTTCACCGGGAAAACAAACCTCACCGTGACAACGGCTGTTTTGAGCAGTCTTAAAATCACACCGGTCGGTCCCGTATATATGAGCGTTAACGGGACTCAGCAGCTAACCGTAACGGCGACTTTTAATGACAGTTCGACCCAGATTGTGACCTCCAGCTGTGTATGGGCATCCAATCCTGCTACCTATGCTTCAGTTAGTTCGACTGGATTAGTCACCGGAGTAGCTTCAGGCACATCCACCATAACGGCCACGTATAGCGGTCAATCTGAATCGGTTAACGTCACGGTACACTAACCAGCTTGGAATATTTTAGCTATCTGGAAGGGACTATATGAAACATCTCAACAAAATTTTCATCATCCTCTGTCTGCCGCTGCTTATGTGTGCATCGGCTGAGGCGCAACACTCCGGCCCGTATGTGGGGCTGCTTGACGGGGGGAGTATGCTGGCACCGGCTAAAACTTCCGACGCCCTCGGGGATTTTAAAATGAGCTTCAAGCCGAATATTGTTGCGAGCGCCGTTGTCGGCTGGGATCTTGAACCGGGGGACCCTCTGGGGACTGGGCGGGTCGAGCTGGAGTACAGCCGGCGCAGCAATACGCTGGATACGGTAAAGTTTGTTGAAGGAAGTTTTGCCGGTGGCGGCACAGTGAAGTCGGAAAGCCTGCTGCTCAATTTTATCGGTGTGTACCACGATGATACGTGCGTATCACCCTATGCCGGCTTCGGTGCCGGGGCTGCCCGAATTGAGGCTTCAAACCTGCTGGTTACCGGTCATCTGCTGAGCAGCGGTTCAGATGATGTCTTTGCCTATCAGCTTGTAGCCGGTGTTGATTTCAGATTGACGGACCATTTTAGTCTGGACCTCGGCTATCGCTTTTTCGGCAGTGCACGGCCTGCATTTACCGAAGCAGGGGGGAAAAAGCTGACGATGGATTACCGCAGCCACAATGCCGTACTCGGCCTGCGTGTGGGGTTTTAGCCACCATTCTTTGAACAATGTTTGAGAGTAAAACCGGGGGGCTGACCGCTTGTATGAAAAGCGATCAGCCCCCCGGTTTGTTGTCGCCTGATCAATTCCCGTTGTACCGTATTACTTGGTCTTTGAATGTCGGAGTTGTTTTGTATATACTGAGGGCAGTGGCATGAATTCAGTTAAACTCACCAACGAAATTGTGGATCAGGAGGAACCCATGAAAACAGTACTGCTGCTGGTTGCCGCGAGCATGCTTTTTATGAGTACGGGTGCGTTTGCCGAGGGTTCATCGGTGAATATGGCGACGGTTACCAACGTACGTGAAGTGTTCAGAATCATCACCATCCGCGAGCCGATAACGACACGGGAAGAAGTTTGTGAAGGAGACAGCGGGGTTGGCGGAGCCATTATCGGGGGAATTGCAGGGGGGCTTATCGGCAACCAGTTCGGCCGTGGTTCCGGCAATGCCGCCATGACGGCACTCGGGGCTGTCGCGGGAGCTGCGACCGGTCAGAATATGGCACGAGGCACAAAATGTTATCCGCGTGACCGGGTCAGTTATAGCGAATATGAAAAAGAAGTAATTGATGGCTATATCATCACCGTTGAAAGCGGCGATGAGTTCCGGACAAAAACCCGTTACCATGTTGGTGACCGGGTGCGGATTCGCTCTACCATTGACTGACGGCCGGCAGATTCTCACGGCCCGGTAACATTAACCGCACTGTCCCCTGCATGGCTGGGAGGGGAGTCTTGTGTAAGGAGTCAGGTTATTTTTGTACGCCATCTGTCCACACGTTTTAAAACTGTGGTTATCTTTACGGTGACGCTGTGTCTGCTTTTCACCGCAGTCTCATTGACGAATGCCCAGGAGAATTTTGCCACCTTTCCGCTGCTTGCCCCCGGCTATACGTCCATCAAGGTTTTTGACAACCAGAAACGTTTTGTCGGCCGGATCCTGCCGGAGAAGCGCTATTGGGTTACCATAGATCGTATCCCCGTTTTTCTGCAGAAAGCTGTTGTGGCCGTCGAAGACGCCCGCTTTTATGAGCATGGCGGGATCGATGTGCGCGGCATAGCCCGGGCCCTGGTAAAGGACGTGGTCAAGCGGAGATTTGCCGAAGGCGGGTCGACCATTACCCAGCAGCTGATCAAAAACCGCTACCTGACCGGTGCAAAAACCCTTGAGCGAAAAATTGACGAGGCTCGCCTGGCCATAGAATTTGAGGGGAAATACAGTAAGCAGCAGATTCTGGAGATGTATTTCAACGAGATCTATTACGGCAACGGTGCATGGGGTATCGTCCAAGCGTCACGGCTCTATTTTGATAAAAATCCCGAGGAGTTGAGCGACGCCGAATGCGCCATGTTGGCCGGGGTGCAGAAAAACCCGTCGCGCTATAATCCGCTGGGGAAGCCGGAGCAGGTGACGAGCAGACGGGATGCAGTCCTCAGGCGAATGGTGGAAGTAAATATGATCACTGCCGCCTATCGGCAGCAGTTGCGGGCTCATCCGCCGGCGGTTGTTCAGACGGGCCAGGCCCCCCAGTATGTGTCCCACGTCAAAGCGAAGCTGGTCGAGCGCTACGGCTTCGATATCATTGAACAGGGGGGGCTTGAGGTGACTGCGGCTCTGGATCTGAGTCTGCAGAGACAGGCCGAGCAGTACCTGCGCGAAGCTGCCAGGCGGATTTCTCCCGGCATGCAGGGAGCATTGATCTGCCTTGATACCGCCACGGGAGACGTTTTGGCTGCGGTGGGCGGGGTAGATACTACCCAGGGGGGCTATAACCGTGCATTTACAGCCCGCAGACAGCCGGGCTCGACCATCAAACCGTTTATCTATGCCGCAGCACTGGAACAGGGGATTACGGCCGGCAGCATCTGGAATGATGCACCGGTGGCCTACAACCGTGGCAACGGCGAACTCTGGAAACCGCTGAATTATGGCAGGGAACAGTACGGTGACCTCTCCCTCAGGCAGGCACTGGCCCACTCCAATAACGTCATTACAGTAAAACTGCTCGAGTCGGTAGGGGTCGGACCTCTGGTGGATTTTACTGCCAAGGTGGGTCTGCCGGTACGGGCACAGAACGGGCTCTCGTTAGCTCTTGGAACAGATGAGGTCACCCTGAATGATCTGGTGCTTGCCTATACTCCATTTGCGACAGGGGGACTGCGGCCGGAAGCCAGAGTCATCATCCGCATATATGACAGCAGGCGCCGGACCTGGTTGGAAAACCCACCCGTGGTAACTCCGGTTCTCGATCCTGGTGTCGCCTATATCACCACCAGCATGCTGAAAGATGTCATGGAGTATGGGACGGCCAAAAAACTCAAAAAATTCAGCCAGGCACATCCGGCTGCCGGTAAGACCGGAACGACGGATGACGGTCATGACGCCTGGTTTGTCGGTTATACACCGCAGCTGATCACAGGGATCTGGTTGGGATACGACAAGCCGCGCGCCGGCGGGAAAGGATTTACCGGCGGGGTTGCTGCCGCTCCAATCTGGGAGCGGTTCATGCGCAGTGCGGTGGCGGGGAAACCGCCGCTTGATTTTGTCAAACCTGATGCGGTGGTTTCTGTTGACATTGACCCAACGACCGGCCTTCTGGCCACTCCGGACTGTCCGGAAAAACAGGTGGAAGTGTACATCACCGGCACCGAACCTCATGAGTATTGTCCTGCTCACGGGGGAACGCCTCTCCTGCCGGAACCTGCTCCTTCGGCTGATCCGAACGCTGGGGGAAAACAAACGAAGATGGGTGTGGACAAGGTGACCACGGGAGTAAACGAGTAGGGGGAGTGAAAAGAGCTGGCAAATATTGTTCTGTATTATCAATTTGTTACATTGTTACCGGCTCTTTTTTGTTGCAAAAATGTTTCGTGTGCGGTAGGTATAGGCCGTTCATAGTATGGCAGTGCAGGCGGTACACGATAATACTAAACCATCCGTGAGGATGGGGCGGAAAGCCTATAGGGTCTTGATGAGACAGCCGGGTTGCCGAAATATCCACCGATATTCGGCAACCCGGCTTTTTGTTGTCCGTATTTCGAAGGAAACCTGCTTTTTGCCATCGACACCACACAAAAAATGGAGGTAGATGATGAAAAGAATTGTTGTAGCAATTGCAGTGGTACTACTGGCGGCACTGAATGCGGACTTTGCCGCGGCCGAAAACCTGACGGACAAGCTTGCGGTCAGCGGGCGGATCGGTTTTACGCTCCCGTCAGACAGTGAGTGGAATGGAAACAGGTCTTTAACTGCTGATACCGGTGTTATCCTCGGTGTTGGCCTATTGTACGGAATCTCGCGAAATCTGGCGGCAGAAGTGGAGTATACCCACTCAAATTATGACCTCAAGACCGACGCTTTTTTCAGGGACGGGACGGCTAATGTGAACGATCTCTCTCTTGGGCTCCAGTGGCGATTTCCCTCCCGGCAAGCCACCCCGTATGTTGGTGGTGGTTTGAGCATCCTGTTTAACGACTACACTGACGCAAGTGTTGAAAATACGGTGGGGGTAAATCTCAAAGGAGGTATTGATTACTTTGTCTCTCCACGTTTGGCACTCAACGCTGAGATGAAGCTGGTGATCAGTCCTACTGCAGATATGTACGATCAGTCTTCTTCAAGTATTGGCCATGGTTCGTTTGATCCCAGCAGTTTCTCCGGACTCTTCGGTATCAGATACTTTTTTTAACCGAACTTTCAAGACGGTATAACAGACATTCGACAGGCGGCCAGTTGGCCGCCTGTTTTTTTGTGCGTTCGAAGGTGCAATCTACCGATTTTTTGTTATATATTTCTCGGCCGATATGAAGATGACGAGCCGCTTACATTAATAAAAACAGGTACCCGATTTATGGACATAGCTGAGTATACCGTCGTTAATAATAAAGCGATGAACTGGTTTCTCGTATGTATTCTGATGACCGGTCTCTTTCTGACTAAGAAAATAAACTACCTTCTGTTTCACAGCATCGTTGAGCTGTTCAGCATCATAGTCGCCTGTACGGTGTACATTGTTGCGTGGAAATCTGCTCCTTACATAAAAAACTCTTATTTGACCACCGTTGGAATATCATACCTCTTCATCGGGATACTGGATCTGCTTCATACCCTTTCATATAAGGGAATGCCGATATTTGTTGATTACGATTTTTATGCAAATCAGCTGTGGATCGCAGCCCGATACCTGGAAAGTATCACTCTTCTGGCTGCATTTATTCTTCTGCTTGAGGGGAAAAAAGTCAGGGCCGAATTTCTGTTTGCGGGCTATTCCATTATAACCGCCCTTCTGATCGTCAGTATTTTTTACTGGAAAATATTTCCTGTATGTTTTGTTGCCGGTCAGGGGTTGACCGGTTTCAAAATCTACAGCGAATATGCTATCTGCCTGATCCTATGTCTCAGCCTGATCATGCTGATAAAAAACAGGAAGTTGTTTGCGGAACCAATCTATAAATTATTGCTGTTGTCGGCTATCTGTACCATTATTTCCGAACTGGCCTTCACCTTATATCTCGATAACTACGGCATTTCCAATGTTGTCGGGCATTACTTCAAACTGTTCTCATTCATGATGATCTATAAGGCAGTTGTAGCAACAGGGATTGAAGAACCATATCAGCTGATTTTCAAAGAATTGAAGCAGGCAAATATTACGTTACAGGATGAGATCGATCTGAGAATCAAAACCGAAGTCGAACGTGAATCAGTAATCAAATCATTAACAACTGCTCTGGAAGAGATAAAGGTCCTGGAAGGTATTCTGCCGATTTGTATGCACTGTAAAAAAGTTCGTGATGACTCAGGGTATTGGAACCAGCTTGAAACATATATTCGTGCCCGTTCCGGCGTTGATTTCAGTCATGGTGTCTGCCCGGATTGCGTGAAAGAGCATTATCCCTGGTATCAACGCCCTCAGAATTGATACAACATATACGGAGAACCATATGAGAGAATCCAATGAAAAGCAGCGTAAGATTAAATCTGCCGTTGCAACAAAACCAATATCGGCTCACTTCGGCCATGTTCCTGCCGGCAGGTTAGAGGTGACTAAAACAATATTTTCAAACAGTCCACTGATCAGCGGTGCGGCCTATATCCTGATCCGGCGTTTCTTGCCACTGATATAGGCCGAAGATATGCGCGCAAACTCCGACCCTTCAGCCACGTCACATAATACAATGCATCGAAAAGTTGTTGCGACTCTCCTGCCTTTTATCGCCTGCGGCATCCAGTGGATACTGAGGGATGTGATCAGCCCGTTCGCCTGGTCCCTGTCTTTCCCGACGATTTTCTGCTGCGCATGGATTGGCGGCATGTATGGGGGTGTTGTCTCGGCAGCTATCTCCGCTCTGATGGTGTGGTATCTGTTCATCCCCCCCCAGTTTTCCTGGTCAACCGACTATTTCAATTCTCTTTACCCGGTTATACTGTTTGTCGGCATGGGAAACCTGTTCGGTCTTGTATTCTCCCGTCTTGAACGGGTCAAGCGGCAGTTGCAGGATTCAGAAGAGAAGATCCTGGCCCTCAGCGAAAAGTCTGAAGAGATAACGAACCTTCGTGCAGAACGTATCGAGTCAGGCAAAAAGCAGTATGCGGTAAAAGATCGTTTTGCTTCATTGGTTAAAGCCTCGCCGACCGGAATATTTCAGACGGACTGCGAAGGACACTGTACCTATGTCAATGAACGCTGGAGTTTCATTACCGGCATATCACATGACGATGCGCTTGGTGATGGGTGGACAGCAACCCTCTACCCCGAAGACAGACAGCATGTTTACGATGTCTGGAATACCGCGGTAAAAAATAACGAAATTTTCTGTCTTGAATACCGTTTTCAGGGCAGTGACGGCACCATTCGCTGGGTATATGGTCAAGCCGTCTCAATGACAGGCCTGTCCGGCGAGATAGTCGGTTATATCGGCACCATCACTGACATAACAGACCGTAAACAGGCAGAGGTAAAACTCAATAACGCGTATGAACTGATGCGCTACATCATTGAACACAGCAGAAGCGCCATAGCTGTTCATGACAGGGATTTGAACTATGTCTACGTCAGCCAGCGCTACCTTCAGGACTACGGCATAGGTGATAAAAACATTATCGGTAAGCATCACTATGAGGTCCTTCCCGATATTCCCCAAAAATGGCGTGACGTACACCAGAAAGCGCTGGCAGGCGAAATATCCAGTGCCGAGTCCGACTCGTATCTGCGTGAAGACGGAAGTCTGGAGTGGACCCGCTGGGAATGTCGTCCGTGGTACGAGGCGGATGGCAGTATCGGCGGAATGATCATTTATACGGAGCTTATCACCGAGCGTAAACGTGTAGAGGAAGAGTTGCGTTTGGCAAAGGAAAGCCTTGAAGCGATGATTAGTGCCATCCCCGACCATATGTTCAGGGTTGACCGGGACGGTTGCATCCATGAATTTCACTCTTCGGCTTCGGACCTCGGCTTCTTCCAGTCGGAGGCATTTATCGGTAAAAAGTTCTCGGATATACTTCCTGAAGATGCCGCGCATGCCATTATGGACGCACTGAAAGAGGTCACAGAAAAGGGGAGCCACCGGGGTGGTCTCTTTTCGTTGCAAACGGTGCAGGGAACGTCGTGGTATGAGCTTTCAATGTCTGCAATGGGAGAACCCGGCAGGCCTGAAACCCATTACCTCATGCTTGCTCGTAACATCACTGAACGCATGAATGAGTTAATGTGCAGACAGAAGGCTGAAGCTGCCCTTCACGATGCAGTTGTATTTGTTGACACCATTCTTGACAACAGCCCGATTAACATGTGGATATCAGACCGGAACGGCACCCTGATCCGCGCCAACCATGCACTTTATACGCAATTACAGGTATCCCCTGATGATGTCATCGGCAAATACAATATCTTCGATGATTCCGAAGTCCAGCGCCAGGGGTTCTCGGATGAAATTAACAGCGTTTTCCGGGAGGGCAAGACGGTCAAATTTACCATTGACTACGACTCCTCCCGCCTCGAATCATTATCACTTGAACGTACCGTCAATAAAGTTCTGGACGTAACTATCTCGCCTATTATGGATACCCAGGGCACTGTTACCAATGCCATTATCCAGCATGTTGACATGACAGAGCGCAGGCAGTTTGAAGAGGCCCTGCAGCAGAGCAATGAGAGACTGCACCTTATCAGTGACAATATTCCGGGTGGAATGACGTACCAGCTTGATATGGGTGTGGCCGGTGAATTGCGTTCATTCAACTATGTAAGTGCCGGAGTTGAAAAACTGCATGGAATTAGTGTTGAGGCGGTTTTACAGGATTCTTCGCGGCTCTATGGACAGTACATAGAACCAGACCTGCTGCTTATGGCCGCTGAAGAAGAGCGTGCCCTGTCGACAATGACCCCGTTCGTCATCGAGGCACGCTATCGGACGCCTTCGGGTGAGCTCCGCTGGAGCTTTCTTGCATCTTCCCCGCATCGTGCACCAAATGGTCATCTCCTTTGGGATGGGATTGATATAGACATCACCGACCGTAAAGCCGTTGATGATGCGCTGAAGAGCAGCCTGCAGCGTTTTCAGACTATTTTGAACGCGTCCCCTGTTCCTAAAGCACTCAATGACAATCATGGCAATATTACGTTTATCAATCCTGCCTTTACCAGGACATTCGGCTATTCGTCCGAGGACATCCCAACGTTGCAGCAATGGTGGGAATGTGCCTACCCTGAAGCGGATTATCGGGCATTTGTCATTGAAACATGGAGCCGGCATCTTGAATTAGCCGCTACAAACGGGACTGTGTTCCAGCCGATGCAGGTGAAGGTACGATGTAAGGATGGAACTGTTAAAACCGTTATCGCAGATGCTGCACCGCTTGATACACGTTTTGACGTGGAGCATCTGGTCGTACTTTTCGATATCAGCGAAAGAGTTGAGCTTCAAAACATTGAAACTACGTTGTCCACTATTTTCCGCACATCTCCGGATGTGATTGCTGTAACTGAAAAGAACACCGGAAAATTCATCGAAGTGAATGATGCTTTTGAACGGGTGATTGGTTACACCAGGCAGGAAGCAATCGGTAAAACATCGAAGGAACTTGGTACGTGGGGCAACGAAACGTGTCGTCAGGAGATGCTGGATGCTTTTAGTAATAGCCGTTTCCTCTCAAACTTTAAGACACTGTTCCGCCGCAAGAATGGTGAAGTCTTCCCTGCATTGATATCGTTGAATTCAATTGTCCTGAATGAGACAGAGTGTCTGGTTTTCAGTGCGCGGGACATCACTGACTTTGAAGATGTCCTGAGGCGGTTGAAGGAAGCAAAGGAGCTTGCTGATTCTGCCAACAGGGCCAAGAGCGAGTTCCTGGCCAACATGAGTCACGAAATCCGTACTCCCATGAATGGTGTTATCGGCATGGCGTACCTGCTGACAATGACGAACCTGACTGACGAGCAGCGGGGATATGTTGAGGCACTGACACTATCCGGGAAAAACCTCCTCTCAATTATTAACGATATTCTGGACCTCTCAAGAATCGAGTCCGGCGGAATATCATTGGAGTCGGCTCAGTTCAGTTTGAAAGAAGCCGTACGTGATGTCGTGCTGATCCATGATTCGTCTATTCGCAATAAAGGACTTCTGCTCACCGTCTCAGTTGCAGATGATCTCCCCACCGTATTTACGGGAGATCAACTACGCATCAAGCAGATCCTTCTCAACCTGCTTGGCAATGCTGTCAAGTTCACATCACAGGGAGCGATCGCCGTCACGGTTGACATCCTTGAGATGCATGGCACATCCGGGCTTGTGCAGATATCGGTCAGGGACACCGGGATCGGTATTTCAGACGGGGCGCTGGAAAAAATATTCAAACCATTTTCCCAGGAAGACGCCTCCACAACCCGTCATTATGGCGGGACCGGACTTGGCCTTACCATCAGCCAACGCCTTGCCGAAATGATGAATGGAAGCATTACCGTTGAAAGTAAGCCGGGAGTTGGCAGCTGCTTTAGTGTCATCCTGCCGTTACAGATTGTCAGCAAGCTGCCACTTGGGGAAGATGCAGAATCGAATCAGGCGATCCAATGGGATGGGGAACCACTGAGGATATTGCTGGTCGAAGACAATCCGGTGAACATCACGTTCGGGATGACGCTGCTCAATAAGCTTGGTCATGATCCGGTTATCGTAGAAAACGGCAGGGATTGCCTTGCCGCACTGGCAAGCAGTTCGTTCGACCTGGTGCTCATGGATATCCAGTTGCCGATCATGAATGGTGAGGAGGCACTGAAGGAAATCCGCCGGCAGGAACAGGGAACATCCCGTCATCAGCCGGTTATTGCCATGACAGCCTACTCCCTGTGCGGCGAGCAGGAGCGATTTCTCTGTGAGGGGTTCGATGGCTATATTCCCAAGCCCATTGATATAAAGTTATTGATCAATGAAACTAAGAGAGTGCTGGGAATGGCGGACACAACCAGGTGATGTCGATGCAGCTTCGCAGCCACTGACCGGGAGGAGTGCCCCCCCGGTCAGGAAAGGAGCACACATGGCAGTATGTGCTCGTCCAGCATCCGTCTACCCGGTATTTCGTAATCCTGCGGAGATACCACTGATGGTAGCTGCGAGTACGTAATTAAGATCCTCGCTTTCATCCCCCGCCCGCTTTCTTCGCAAAAGTTCTATCTGGGTCAGGCTCAACGGGTCAACATAGGGATTTCTCAAGCGGATGGAACGGGCCAGGGGGGCGTTGTTTTCCAGCAGGCGCGATTGTCCCGTGACAGCCAGCACAATCCGGCGTGTGCGCAGGTATTCTTCCTCCACCATACCGAAAACCCGATCGCGTAGGGCAACATCCGGCACCAGCTTCGAGTACAGACGTGCCAGTGGGAGATCAACCTTGGTCAGGGCCAGTTCTACGTTGCGGATCAGGTCATAAAAGAAGGGGAAGCGGTGCATCATGTCTGTGAGGATCTTCATTTTCTCCGGTCCCTGCTCAGTAAATCGTTCCAGTGCGGAGCCGATTCCAAACCAGCCCGGTATGACATGGCGGCTCTGCATCCAGCCGAAACCCCAGGGTATGGCGCGCAGGTCAGAAAGGTCACGAGTTACGCCCCGGCGTGCCGGCCGTGAGCCGATTTTGGCCAGATCGAATTCCAGCACCGGCGTTGCCTGTTCAAAATAGGGGATGATATCCGGATTTTCCGCGATATGTGACCGGTAATATGTATGGGCATAAGCTGACATCTCCTCCAGTGCCGCCACCCATTCGGCGTCATGATCGGGGGACTCCTTACGGTCGGGACGTGCAAGGGCCTCCAGAGATGCTGCCACCATTAGTTCCAGATTGCGTAATGACAAAGATTCATCGGAATATTTCCAGTTGATGACCTCACCCTGTTCGGTAATTTTCAGGGAACCGCTAAACGCTCCTGTCGGTTGTGCGACGATTGCCCGATGTGTCGGTCCTCCCCCCCGGCCAACCGTACCGCCGCGACCGTGGAACAGCACGAGCTGTACGCCGCACTCGGCAGCAACCAGGTGCAGTTGCCGATGCGTCTTATAGAGTTCCCAGGAGCTTGTGAGCATTCCTCCGTCCTTGTTTGAATCGGAATAGCCGAGCATGACCTCCTGCCGGCGACCCCACGAATCGAGAAAGCGCGCATATTCAGATGAGCTCCAGAGCGTTCGGCATATTTCCGGGGCCTGGCGCAGATCTTCAATTGACTCAAACAGCGGCACCGGCATCAACCCCGGGTCGCCGTTTGCATCTGCAGCTACGCGTATGCCGCATAATTCCATCAGCCAGATCAGCGAGAGGGTATCCTGTACGGATGAAGCACCGCTGATGACATAACTCTGCATAGCCTCTGCAGGGTACTGCTGTTTCAGACGGGCAATGGAGCGAAGTGTGTCAAGCAGGTCGGTTGTTTCCGCACCGGGTGGTGGCGGTATAACGGTAGAGAACGTTGTGCTGATTGAACTGCCGGTTGCCAGTTCGGCAATCGCTCTGGCATGTATCCGGGCGTGCTGGCGGATATCAAGGCTGTGCAGGTGGAACCCGAATGTCGAAACCTGTCGCAGGAGCGGATCGACCAGGGCCCGCGCAAGCCGCTCCCCATACCCGGCCGTCAGGCTGCTGCGGATGATCTGCAGGTCCTGTCTGAACGAATCTGCATCGGGATATGAATCGGCATGAGTCGGCTCACGAAGGGCCTGGTGCAGGCGATGGAGCATGCAGCCGGCGAAACGCCGGTATTGCTCGCATTCCGGAATAATTTCATTTTCCGGACTGCTGAAGGAGAGGGTGGTACGATAACGTGTCAGGGCGGCGGCCAACTGGGGAGTGACTGCTGCCCGGCAGCCAGAGGGGGTGAGGAGGCGCCGCAAATCATCCAGCGATGATATGTAGCTTCCCAGAATGGTCTCCCGCGCCCTCTGAAGGGCCTCACTGGTTGACGCAGCGGTGACATACGGGTTGCCGTCACGATCGCCACCGATCCAGGAACCAAAACGCACCACCGTCGGCAGGGTGTCGGCGGAGAGGGCAGATCCGTAGGTTTCATTGAATGCCGCAGCCATATCCTCATAGAGGGTATGGATTGGTACCAGGAGGGAATCGGGATAGTGGTCGAGCCCCGTCTTGATCTCATCCGGAACGGTCGGTTTACGCCGGCGGACTTCATCAGTCTGCCAGAGGCCGGTGATTTCGGCGAGTATGGCGGACTGGTATTGCCGGGCATTGGCATCGGTCAGCGGCAGTCGATCGAGTGCCTCCAGCTCGCGTGCAATACGCCGCCGTTTGAAATGAATGACTCGCCTGGCCACGTCGGTGGGGTGGGCGGTAAAGACCGGGACGACCAGTATCTGCTGCAGCCAGTGGAGCGCTGTTTCAGCGCTGATCCCGTTTTCCCGCATACGCTGGAGGGTGCCGCGCATGGAGCCGGGTTTGTCTGTTCTTCCATCTGCAAGCATGGCCGCACGTCGCCGTCGTTTACGGTGGTTGGTTTCCGCCAGATTGGTAAGCTCGAAATAGGTGGAAAAGGCTTTGACAATCAGGTAGGTCTCGTCAACCGCCATCGTGGCGATAATCTGTTCCGCCTGTTTCAGGAGTTCCCGCTCACCGGGAAAGTCGAGGCAGGCTTCACCCTGATCATCATTGAGCTGGCGGTGCCTGATTGCAAGATGACGCAGTTCCTCTTCGGCCGTAAAGGCCCGCTCACCGGCCTGCTCCCTGATAACTATCCCCAGCAGCTGTCCGAGTGAACGAACATCTCGCCGCAGCGGAGCTTCCCGCAGTTCATGATCCCGGCTGGTAAGTTCCTCCAGTCGTGCCGTCTGATTATCGCTTTTCCAGAAAAGTTCCTCATCCGCCATGATCTACCCCCTGTTCGCGTAAGAGCTGTCCGTACCAAGGCATAAGTGCAGGGTTCTGTCGCTTCAGTAACTTTTTGCTGTCAGGGGGTTCGGGAGTCCGTTGTACCCCTGACCCTGCGCTTTTCTGCTCTGCGTCGCCACGCTGCGCGGCCGCCAAAGAAGGTTCCGGCAGCTGTCAATACCCATATTGTGATAGTTGCTGCAATTTCGCTGGTGGTCAGCATACTGTGGCTCCTGATGGAATGAAATATATCCTGTTCGGACAGAATAGCATGAAATCACTGCCATTGTCTTGATACAGGTCAAATGGACGTATGCCGTGGTAAATCGGCAGATTCTACCTTCGTCTGACACAGCTTATGCTTGCAATTGTTGACAACATGGCTATAGTTGCCAGGATAATTATTTGAAGGGGGACGTATGGAAAATAGCACCAACAGGAGAACGTTTCTCGGAGTTTGTCTCGGTGGTCTTGGAGCGATCGCGGCTGCGGCGGTTTCCTGGCCTTTGTTTCGCTATCTGGCACCCCGTGCCGGCGGCGGGGCGGCCGGAAAGGTTGTGATTCCTGATGCGGATGTCCGTGAGGGTGAAGCAAAATTTTTCGAATTTGCAGGATCGTCGGCGGTTCTGATTCGCAAGCGGGGCGGTGACCTTGTTGCCCTCTCAGCGGTCTGTTCACATCTGGGATGTATCGTGCAATGGGAGAAGGACAAACAGGACTTCCTCTGTCCCTGCCATGCCGGGCATTATTCTCCGGACGGCGACGTGACAGCCGGACCACCTCCCAAGCCACTGAAAAAACTTCCCTTTGCCGTGGCAGGTGGGAATATTACCGTAGGTTGAACTGACTTTCCGGAGGAACATGCATGACACTCATCAAAAATATTATTGACTGGATCGATGTTCGGGTTGGTATCCGCGAAGTGACGGAAAAGGAATTGACCGGCTATCTTCTGCCGCGAAATATCAACGTCTGGTACTCAATGGGGAGTATCCTGATGTTTGCCTTTGCCCTGCAGGTTGTAAGCGGCATGCTGCTGCTGATCTACTACGTGCCTGATGCTGACAAGGCGTTCAAAAGTGTAACCGCCATCATGAATGATGTCCCCTACGGCTGGTTGATCCGCATGATTCACGCCGTCGGTTCCAATATGATGGTGCT